>NZ_JBEZFT010000012.1:0-121299 GCF_040649595.1 Kribbella sp. NPDC048915
GCCGCGCGCAGGATGCCGACCTCGGCCTGTTCACGGATCTGGACGTACTCGGCCGCCGCGGACAGCAGGTCCGCGGTGTCGAGCTCATCCAGATCTGATTCGAACATGTGTTCTAGTGTAGGTCACGGAATGGTCACACGCTAGCCAGATCAAGAGCCACGATGCCTTATATACAAGGCGATTCACGATGCGGGAGGTACGCGGCGCGACGGACCGTCGCGCCTGCAAAGTCTCAGGACATCGGTGACAGTCGGGGGCCATTGGTGATCCCCCGATTGTTCACCGTTGCGGCGTGCTCGGTGCGAGTCGGCGTGTTCGATGAGGAGCTTGCGCCGACGAGGTGTTGGACCCCTGTCAGGTAGCGCGCCGACGCAGAAACCCCGGCACGCACCTAGGGTGGGTGACCATGGGTGTGACGCCGGACGAACAGGCAGTGCTCGATCGCATCGACGCAGACCTCGTGGTGCGCGTGACGCAGGAACTGGTCCGGGCGCGCGGGCAGAACCCACCCGGCGAGGAAGCGGCGACCGTGGCCGTCCTCGCCGACGTGGCCCGCGAACTCGGGCTCGACATCTCCACGACGACGGTCGAACCAGGCCGGGACAACGTCTCGGTGACGCTTGCCGGTGGCAACGAGCCCGGACTGCTGCTGCTCGGTCACACCGACGTCGTACCGGTCGGCGACGGGTGGACGGTCGACCCGTACGGCGGCCTGCTGCGCGACGGCCGGATCTACGGTCGTGGTTCGTCCGACATGAAGGGCGGTCTCGCAGCCGCTGTCGCTGCATTGGCCGCCCTACGCGGCACCGACCTCCGCGGTCCGGTCGAGCTGGCCGCGGTGGTGGACGAAGAAGAGACCGGTAAGGGCATTCGCGCGTTCCTCACCGCAACGCAGCGGAAGTACGGCGGCTGCATCACCGCGGAGCCGACCGACCTGCAGACGATCATCGCGGCCCGCGGTGACTCGTACCTGCAGGTGTCGGTCCACGGCCGTGCCGCGCACGCCGGCCACCCCGACGGCGGCGCCAACGCGATCTACGGCGCGGCAGCTGTGGTGGCCGAGATCGAACGGCTGCATCACGAGCTGGCCGACGACCCGCATCCGCTGCTCGGCCCGGCCACGTGGAGCGTCGGCCAGATCAACGGCGGAACCGGCGGTTCGATCGTCCCGGCCGACTGTGTCGTGGTCGCGGACCGCCGCCTGCTGCCCGGCGAATCCCCGGCGGACGTCCTCGCCGACCTCGAACGCCGGGTAGCCGCTCTGCAGCTGGAGGACCGCGGCCTGACGGTCGAGCTCGCGATGCCGATGGAGATGCCGGCCTTCGAGACTGCGGAAGACCACGAACTGGTGACCATCACCGAGGAGTCCCGCTTCGACGCCGGCGGCCCACCACTCCCGCTCGGCGGCTGGACCGCGGCCTGCGACGGCGGGTACATCGCCCGCGACCTCGGCGTACCGGTCGTCGTCCTCGGCCCCGGTTCGGTCACCACCGAGGCTCACCGCGCCGACGAGTCCGTACCCGTCGCAGACCTCATCACCACCGCCCGCGCCTACACCCTCACCGCCCTGAGGCTGCTATGAGGTTGCTGCTGCACGGTGGTTCGGTCCTCGACGTCGCCGCCGGCCGGGTCCACCGAGCCGATGTCGTCCTGGAAGGCGATCGCATCGCCGACGTCGGCCTGGGGCTCGACGGCGATCAGGCGGTCGACTGCGCCAGTGGGCTGCCCGTGCCGGGCTTCATCGACTGCCACACGCACCTGTGCATCACCCAGACGCGGCAGGAGCCGTTCAAGCTGCCGCGGTCGGTCCGGCCGCTGTCCGCAGTCCCGGTTCTGCGGACGCTGCTCGGTCTCGGCGTCACGACGGTACGGGACGCCTGGGGCGCGGACGCCGGCGTACGGATGGCCGTCGAGAAGGGCTGGATCGATGGGCCGCAAGTGCTGCTCAGCCTGCGCCAGGTCGGGATCACGGGCGGTATCGGTGACCTGTGGGCGCCGCGCACCGGACCACTCGACTTCTTCGATGACCCTTCCCTCCCGGACCCGATCCCCAGCGACGCGGCGGTCGACGCGTCATGGTGCACGCGCACGGCGCGCGAGCGGTCGAGATGGCTGCCCGCGCCGGTGCCGGCAGCATCGAACACGGGACCCACCTGGACGAGGCCGCGGTCCAGGCGATGGCCGACTCCGGAACCTGGTACGTGCCGACCCTGTCGGTCACCCAGACCGACCCGAACTCCGTACCCGACGGGGCCGCCGACGCTCACCGCGAATCGATGCGCCTCGCGATCGCGGCCGGTGTCACCATCGCGATGGGCACCGACAACCCCGTCCGCCCGCACACCGAAGCCCTGTGGGAGCTGAGGCATCTGTCGGCCACCGGCCTGGGCGACGCCGGAGCGTTCCGCGCGGCAACCCTCGACGCGGCGCGGCTGCTCGGTCTCGCCGACGACCGCGGCGAGATCGCCCCAGGCAAACGCGCGGACCTGGTCGTCCTCACCGGAACCGACCTGGACTGCACCGCGCTCGACGCGAGAATCCGGCAGGTATTCCACAACGGCGCTGAGGTCACAACCGGCTGAACGACAGGGTCTCGCCCCGGGCGCCGCCCATCCACAGGTCCTGACACGCGGCGGCAAACTCCTCGAGGTTGGAGGTGACCGCACCGAAGACGTTGCCTGGCACCCAGCCCTGATCGCCGTTGATCAGCAGGTTGTTCCGCCCGTAGAACAACGCGAGGTCGACGATCGCGCCGGTCGTGCCAGTGCCGGTCGTGTTCTCGTACCCGTAGGCCGGGTTACCCAGATCGTCGGAGTCGAACGAGAACCAGCACAGATCACCCGGGATCGGCGTCACCGTCGTGTTCTCCTTGCCGGGATCGGCGGCGAACGCCGGCAGCAGCGTGTAGATCTCGTTGCGCGCGTACTTGCCGTGGAAGACCGGTGCCGACAGCGGCAGCGCGTCCCAGATCGCGGCGCAGGTCCGCGGCGCGACGTCGTCGAGCAGCTTCGCCACGCAGCTCACGCCGCGCTTGTCCAGGCTGACCGTGATCTGCTTCATCGTGCCTCCAGGGTCGGGGTACGCCGATGCCAGTCGGTCGCCGCCTGATACGCCTGACCGACGCGCAACGTCAGCGCATCGGCATGCCGCGGTCCGACGATCTGCAGCCCGACCGGCAGACCAGCCGTCGTGAAACCGCACGGGACACTCAGCGCCGGCTGTTGCGTGAGATTGAACGGATACGTGTACGGCGTCCAGGAGGTCCAGTCCGGCGACGACGACCCGTCCGGCACGTCCTGCCCGACCGGGAACGCGGTGATCGGCAGCGTCGGCGTGACGAGGACGTCGTACCGCTCGTGGAAGCGCCCCATCCTCGTGCCGAGCTCCATCCGGACGGACGTCGCATCGAGGAAGTCCGACGCCGAGTACGCCGACCCGAGCTCGGTCACCCGCCGCAGCCCGGGGTCGACGCGGTCGTCCACGGTGTACTGCGACAGCACCTTCGCAGCGCCCGACCACCACAGCACGTTGAACGCGTCGATCGGGTCCGCGAACCCGGGATCCACCTCGGTCACCTGCGCACCGAGCCCCGCCAGGATCTCGACCGCCGCGCGCACCAGTGCCTCGACCTCGGGCTCGTTACGCACGTACCCGAGGTTCGGCGAGAACGCGATCCGCAGCCCGGCCACCCCGTCGTCCAGCCCGTCCAGGAACGACTCGCGCGGCGTCGGCATCGCCGACCAGTCCCGCGCGTCGAACCCGGTGACCACGTCCAGCAGCGCCGCCGCGTCGCGCACGGTCCGCGTCATCGGCCCTGCGTGCGACAACGTGCCGAAGGCACTCGGCGGATACAGCGGGATCAGCCCGTACGTCGGCTTCAACGCGACCGTACCGGTGAACGCCGCCGGGATCCGCACCGAGCCGCCGCCGTCAGTGCCGAGCGACCACACGCCCATCCCGAGCCCGACCGCGGTCGCCGATCCGCCACTCGACCCGCCCGGCGTGCGCGTCGGGTCCCACGGATTACCGGTCGCGCCGTAGGTGAACGAGTCGGTGACGCCCTTCCACGAGTACTCCGGGGTGGTCGTCTTCCCGAGAATGACCGCACCCGTCCCGCGCAGCCGCGCGACGGACGGCGCGTCCTCGTCCCACGGACCGGCCGGGTCGATCAGCGTGCTGCCGCGCAGCGTCGGCCAGCCCTTCGTCCACAGCGCGTCCTTGATCGACGTCGGTACGCCGTCGCCAGGGCCGAGCGGCGTACCGGCATGCCAGCGGGACTCGGATTCCTTCGCCGCAGCGAGTGCGCCCTCGGCATCGACCAGGACGAACGCGTTGACCTGGTCGTCGTACTGCTCGATCGCATCCAGTGCCGCCTGCGTCGCCTCGACCGGCGACAGGTCGCCGGTCCGGTACCCCTCGACCAGCTCGGTTGCCTCGATCATCGATCTCCCGTCGGGACGTAGCCAAGTTTCTTGTCGACGACGTTGCGCAACGGCCGGCCGGCCAGCCACCGCCGGAGGTTGTCCACGAACTGGGCCGAGAGCGTGTCCCGCCAGCCGGCCACATCGCCGCACATGTGCGCGGTGATCGTGACGTTGGGCGCGTCCCACAGCGGATGGTCCGGCGGCAGCGGCTCGGTGTCGAACACGTCGAGCGTGGCGGCGACCCGTCCGCTCATCACCTCGGTGAGCAACGCCGCTTCTTCGACGATCGGACCGCGGGCGATGTTGACCAGGTGCGAGCCGGACCGCAGCGCCGCGAGTACTTTCGCGTCGACCAGGCCACGCGTCGACGGGGTCAGCGGGGCCGCGATCACCAGGTGGTCGGCCCAGCCGGCCTCCGCCGGCAAGTTGCTGCTGGCAACGACGGTGCCGAAGTCCGGGTCGTCCCCTCGTGCGACCCGGCCGGCACCGCGCACCTCCATCCCGGCCGCGCGCAGCAGCCGGGCCGTCTCCCGGCCGATCGCGCCGGTTCCGACGATCAGCGCCTTCGCGCCCAGGATGCTCCGGGTCTCGCGGTGCTCCCAGCGATGGGCGCGCTGCAGGTCGTAGTTGCGCAGGCTCTCCTTGGCGTGCGCGATCACCGCACCGAGCACGTACTCTGCGATCGGCCGGTCGAAGACGCCGTGCGCGTTGGTGACCACGACCGCGGAGTTCCGCAGTTCGTCGAAGAGCAGTGTGTCGACACCGGCCGCGGTGACATGGATCCACTCCAGCGCGTCGGCGGCCGGCCAGGCGTCGCGGACCGCCCGCGAGAAGTAGTCCCAGAGCAGCAGCGCGTGGGCGCCGCGCAGCGCCGCGGGCAGCCCGTCCGCCACGCAGTACCGGAACTCGGCCGGCAGCCCGTCGAGACCCGGCGGGCGGTCGTCGGCGTGCTCGCAGAGCACCGCGACCACGGGTCGGCCGGCGCGGGGCGGCGAGGTGGCTGGCACGCCTTCGAGGCTAGGAACTCGCTAGTAGGATTGTCAACAATCTCCCGGGACCGCACACTGACTGGCATGAGCGCACGTCCCAGCACGCACCCGATGCCGGCGGCGGTACCGCCCGTGCTGCAGACCGGCGTCGGCGTGGTCGCGCCGTACGACTTCGCCCTCGACCGCGAGCTGTGGCGCTGGGTCCCCGACGACGTCTCGCTGCACGTCACGCGGACGCCGTACGCGCCGATGGCGGCCACCGTCGAGATGGCGTTGCACATCTCGGATCCGGAACTGATCGCGCGGACGACGTACAACGTGCTGCCGGTCGGACCACTCGTCGTCGCGTACGCGTGCACGTTCGGCAGCTTCGTCGGCGGGCTGCCTGGTGAGCAAGCGCTCGTGGACGCGATGGTCGGCGCCGGCGCACCGGCCGCGGTGACGACCAGCGGCGCGCTGCTGCTCGCGCTGCGCCGGCTCCGGGTCAGTCGGATCGCGACCGTCACGCCGTACACGAACGACCTGACCGCGGGGCTGACCGCGTTCCTCGGACAGGCCGGGATCCAGGTGATGGCGACCGCGGGGCTCGGGCTGATCGCGCAGATCTGGGCGGTCCCGTACGAGACAACCGTCGAGCTGGTGCGCAGCGTCGACAGCGACGCGGTCGAGGCGATCTTCATCAGCTGCACGAACCTGCCGACGTACGACGTGATCGCCGGGCTGGAGGCGACGCTCGACAAGCCGGTGCTGACCGCCAACCAGGTGACGATGTGGTCCGCCCTCGAACTGGCCGGACATCAGGCCGTCGGCCCGGGCCAAAGATTGCTGACCACCCGATGCACGAGCGCCCGATGAACGAGCATGCGGCCCGCCTGGCGAAGGTGCGCGCCGTCCTGGCCGAGCGTGGTCTGGGTGCGCTCGTGGTCAGCGACCCGGCGAACCTGTACTACCTGACCGGTTATGACGCGTGGTCGTTCTACACGCCGCAGTGCCTGCTGGTCCCGGCCGATGGTGACGTGCAGTTCTTCGCGCGGGCGATGGACGCGGCGGGCGCGCCGTACACCTGCGACCTCCGCCCCGACCAGATCCACGGCTATCCCGAGGCGCTGGTGCATCGGCCCGACGTCCATCCGTACGACTGGATCGCGGCCGTCTGCCACCAGCTGATCCCACCCGGCGCGGACGTCGCGGTCGAGAGCGACGCGCACTACTTCAGCGCTCGCGGGTATCTTGCCCTCAGCAACGGTCTGGCCGGCCGCCGGCTGGTCGACTCGGCCGAGCTGGTGAACTGGGTTCGCCTGGTCAAGTCCCCCGCCGAGCTCGAGCACCTCCGGATCGCGGGAACGATCGCCGAGCAGGCGATGCGGGTCGCGCTCGAGCGGGTCCGGCCGGGGCGACGGCAGTGTGACGTCGTGGCCGAGATCCTCGCCGCGCAGGCCGTCGGCACCTCCGAGCACGGCGGTGAGTACCCGGCGATCGTGCCGATGCTGCCGACCGGCGACGCCGCCGGGACACCGCACCTGACCTGGAGCGAGCGTCCGTTCGCCGAGAACGAGGCAACCACCGTCGAGCTGGCCGGCGTCCACGGCCGGTACCACGCACCGCTGGCCCGGACCGTGATGCTCGGCGACCCGCCGCGGCGTCTCCGGGAGACCGCGAAGATCGTTGCCGAAGGCATGCAGGCGGCGCTGGCGACGATCCACCCGGGGGTGACCGGCGGCGAGGTCCATGCCGCCTTCCACGCGGTGATCGCGGCCCACGGGCTGGTGAAGGAGTCCCGGATCGGGTACTCGATCGGTATCGGGTACCCGCCGGACTGGGGCGAACGCACCGTGAGCCTGCGGCCGGAGGAGACCACGGTGCTGACCGCGGGGATGGCGTTCCACGTGATCCTCGGGATGTGGATGGACGGCTGGGGCTACGAGCTGTCCGAGCCCGTCGTGGTCAGCCCGGACGGCATGGAACGGCTGACCGGCTTGTCCCACGAACTGACGATCAGGAGGTAGGCCCTTGTCCGCACTCCCGTACGCCGCCCGCGCCGGTGGACTGGTCGGTTCGGTGATCGACTCGAGTACCTCGCTGTTGCACAAACAGACGCACGACATCGTCCGCTTCGCGATGGGATCGCCCGCGGCCGAGGCGGTCCCGGCGCAGGTCCTGTCCGCGATCGCATCCGATCAACTGAGTCGGCCGGACGCCTACGACTACGCGGCAACCGAGGGCGACCCGCCGCTGCACGCCGCGCTGCTGGAGATGCTGCGCGGCACGAGCGACGAGACGACCGCGGACCGGCTGACGATCACAGCCGGGGGCATGCAGGGTCTCGACCTGTTCGGCAAGATCTTCGTCGACCCGGGCGATCTCGTGGTCGTCGAGTCGCCGACGTACACCAACGGCAGCGCGACCGCGCTCTCGTACGGCGCCGAGCTGCTCGAGGTTCCGGTCGACGGCGACGGCATGCTGGTCGACGAGCTGCCGCGCCTCCTCAACGGCCGCACACCGAAGGCGATCTACACGATCCCGACATTCCAGAACCCGTCCGGCGCGACGCTGTCCCTGGAGCGTCGGCACCGGCTGCTGGAGCTGGCGCGCTCGTGGGGATCGATGGTGATCGACGACGACCCGTACGGCCTGCTGCGGTTCGCCGGTGATCCGCTGCCGACACTGCGCGAGCTCGGTGCGGGTGATCCGCTCGTCTTCGCCGTACGGACGTTCTCGAAGATCGTGGCGCCCGGACTGCGCGTCGGCTGGGTGGACACCGACCCCGAGCTGCAGCCGCTGCTGATCAACGCCAAGCAGGCGATGGACACCTGCACGAACCTGCCTGCGCAGCGCTTGCTGACCGGATTCCTCACCGGCGGCCACCTCGAGAAGCATCTGGTCACGCAGCGGGCGGAGTACAGGCGACGCAAGGAGGCGATGCACGCAGCGTTGCGCGAACACTTCGGCGACATCGGGCACTGGACCGATCCGGAAGGCGGCTTCTTCCTGTGGGTCACGCTGGACAACGGCGTCGATACCGAGGAACTGTTCGAGGTCGCGCTCGCCGAAGGTGTCGCGTTCATCCCCGGCCCCGCCTTCTCCCCCACCGGCCGCTTCCAGAACGCGTTCCGCCTCTGCTTCGCCTCCACAGCCCCCGACCGGATCACCGAAGGTGTCGTGCGCCTCCGCCGAGCAGTCGACAAGCTGGCCTAAGCACCCAATGCGTCAGCCAGCACTTGCGCCAGATGCCGGGGTACCCGTTGCGTGCCGTGCGCGATCTGGGTGCGGCAGCTGAAGCCGTCGGCCAGCACGGTGGTGGTCTCAGGCAACGACCGTACGGCGGGCAGCAGCGCGCGCTCACCCACCGCGAGGGACACGTCGTAGTGCTCGCGCTCGAACCCGAAGTTGCCGGCCAGCCCACAACAGCCGGGGTCCGCCAGACGAGAGTCGATCCCGGCTGCCCCCAGCAGCGCGCGGTCCGCGTCGAACCCGAGCACCGCATGCTGGTGACAATGCGGTTGGACAAAGGCCGCTCCGCCGACCTGCGGCGGCTGCCAGCCGGAGTCGACGAGCAGCTCCGAGAA
The DNA here is from genome assembly GCF_040649595.1 of Kribbella sp. NPDC048915. NCBI lineage: Bacteria > Bacillati > Actinomycetota > Actinomycetes > Propionibacteriales > Kribbellaceae > Kribbella > Kribbella sp. NPDC048915. Next base: position 8,980 of record NZ_JBEZFT010000012.1, read on the forward strand.
GGTCCGGATGTTCGCGGCCGCCGACGGGGCGAGGGTGTTGTCCGCCAGGAGCGCGGGCGCGTCGTGGCGGAAGGCCGCCGTACAGCTGGGTTCGAGACCGACGATCGGCGTACCCGTTTCCAGGTGCGGCGCGAGGACACGGAGCGATCTCTCCAGGACCCGGCGCGCGGTGGTGAGCTGACCGGTCGAGATCCAGGTCAGCCCACAGCAGACCGGCTTGTCCGGAAGGACGACCTCGAAGCCGGCCGCCTCCAGCACTTCGGTCGCGGCCCGCCCGATCTCCGGCACGAAGTAGTCGGTCAAGGTGTCCGGCCACAGCAGCACCTGCCGCCCCTGGCCAGCGGGCTGGCGTCGACGGGCGAACCACTGAGTGAAGGTCTCCTCGGCGAAGCGCGGCACCGCACGCTCGGCGGCGATTCCACCCAGCCGCTTGGTCAGCCCCGACCCGGCGAAGCGGTTCGCCAGCCGCGGCGCACGGGACGCGAACCGCGCCCACAACGGCAGCCACCCCATCGACCAGTGCGACAGCGGCCGCGCCCACGGACGACGCGCGTAGTGGTGCTGGGTGAACTCGGCCTTGTACGTCGCCATGTCGACGTTGACCGGACAGTCCGACAGACATCCCTTGCAGGACAGGCACAGATCGAGTCCGTCGCGGACCTCGGTCGACCGCCAGCCGTCGGTGATCAGGTCGCCCTGCAACATCTCCCACAGCAGGTGCGCCCGACCGCGCGTCGAATGCAACTCGTCCTTCGTCACCTGATAGCTCGGGCACATCACGCTGCCCGACGACTGCCGGCACTTGCCGATCCCGACACAGCGTCGCTGCGCCTGGGCGAAGCTGTGAGCGTCGTCCGGGTAGTCGAAGACCGTCGGCAGCAGCCGCTCCTTGGCCGGGCCGTCGTGCCGGATCGCGAGATCCAGCGGCGGCGGGTCGACGATCATCCCCGGGTTCATCACCCCCGCCGGATCCCAGATCCGCTTCAGCTCGCCGAACAGCGCCACCCCGTCGGCGCCGTACATCTTGCCGAGCAGCTCACCGCGCGCCCTCCCGTCACCGTGTTCGCCGGACACCGACCCGCCGAGCTCGACCACCAGGTCCGCGGCCTGCTCGACGAACTCGCGGTACGTCGCGATCCCCTGCGGACTCAACAGGTCGAAGTCGATCCGCATGTGCATGCAGCCCTCGCCGAAGTGCCCGTACGACGCACCCGACAGTCCATGCCGTCCGAGCAGGTCGTCCAGACCGCGCAGGTACACACCGAGCCGCTCCGGCGGTACGGCGGCATCCTCCCAACCGCCCCACGCCTCGGCCCCGTCCGCGCGCCGGGTCGCCAGACCGGCGGCGTCCGTACGGCAACGCCACAGCACCGCCTGCGCCCTCGCGTCGGTGACCAACGACGCGGTCGCTCCGGAGTCGCGCAGTTCGTCGAGCATCGCGCGCGCCGCTGCGGCCGCCGCCTGCTCGTCCTCGCCACCGATCTCGACCAGCAGCCAGGCGTTCCCGGCCGGGAGACCGGCATGAATCGCGGCGTCGCGGACCTCGGTCGGCAGCCGGTCGACCAGCGTGCTGTTGATCGACTCCATCGTCAGCGGCGTGTGCCGCAGCACGATCGGTACGCAGTCGGCCGAGGTGATCGAGTCGGTGAACCCGAGCACACACAGCACCTTGGCCTTCGGCAACTCCATCAGCCGGACCGTCGCACGCAGGGTCGCGGCGAGCCCGCCCTCACTCCCGGCCAGCAGACCGGCGACGTTGTACCCGTACTCCGGCAGCAGCCGGTGCAACGCGTACCCGGAGATCTGCCGCGTGAACTGCCCGAACCGCCGCCGGATCAGCAACTCGTGCCGCTGCACGAACGCCTGCAACGCCCGATGCAACTCGCCCTCGCGCCCAGGCCGCGCAGCCAATGCCTCCGTCGACCCAGCTGCTTCCAGGGTCAGCCGCGTTCCGTCGGCGAGGACGACGTCGAGCGAGCGGAGGTTGTCGGCTGTCGTGCCCCAGGCGACCGAATGCGCGCCGCAGGCGTTGTTCGCGATCATGCCGCCGAGCGTCGCGCGACTGGCCGACGAAGGATCGGCCCCGAACGCCAACCCGTACGGCTTGGCTGCGGCCAGCAGGTCAGTGAGCACGACGCCGGGCTCGACCACCGCGGTGCGACCCTCGGCGTCGAGGTCGAGAATGCGGTTCACGTGCCGGGAGGCGTCGATCACGACACCTCCACCCCCGACACTCCCGATCGCGTTGCCCGCCATCGACGTACCGCCGCCGCGCAGCACCACCGGCACCCCGGCCGCAGCGGTGGACGCGACCGCGGTCGCGAGATCCTCCACGTCGGCGGGGACGACGACCAGGTCCGGTACGGCGCGGTAGTTCGAGCCGTCCGCGGCGTACAGCGCCCGCGTCCGCCGGTCGGCACGGACCTCGCCCCGGAGCTCCCGCCGCAGCGTCGCGACCAGCCGCGTGACGTCGTACGCCATGGCACCGGTCCGGCTGCGCTCTGGGGTTAACATTGTCGACAATCTACCTTTCCTTGGATCCAGGCAGGAGGCCCGATGGTCACGGTAGGACTCCTTTACCCCGGACACAGCGCGGAGGACGACTACCCGGCGCTCGAGGCCCGGCTCGACGGCGCGGTGAAGCTGCCGGTCGTCATCACCTCGGTCGGCGAGGACGCGCATCGCGTGGACGCGCTGCTCGACCTCGGCCGGGCGGAGCGCCTCGCCGAGGGCGCCGCGGAGCTGAAGCCCGCCCGTCCCGACGCGGTGATGTGGGCGTGCACCTCGGGCAGCTTCGTGTTCGGGCGCGAGGGCGCGAACATCCAGGCTGCTGGTGTCGCGCAGGCGCTCGGAGTCCCTGCCTCCTCCACCTCGATCGCGTTCGTCGACGCGTGCCACGCGCTCGGCGTCCGGCGGGTCGCGGTCGCCGCGTCGTACCCCGAGGACGTCGCCCAGCACTTCGTCCGGTTCCTGACCGCGGGCGACGTCGACGTGGTGTCGATGGGCAGCAACGGCATCGTCACCGCCGCGGAGGTCGGGACGCTCGCACCGGGCCAGGTGCTGGCGATGGTGCAGGCGGCCGATCACCCGGAGGTCGAGGCGGTCCTGGTCCCGGACACCGCGATGCACACGCTCGGGATCGTCGACGACCTCGAGGCCGCGGTCGGCAAGCCGGTGCTGACCGCGAACCAGGTGACGGTCTGGAAAGGTCTGCAACTCACCGGCGCGGTACCGTCGGTGCCGAACTTGGGGACGTTGTTCGCCGGCCCGAGACCAACCGCCGGGAAGACATCGACGAGGGGGAACACGAGGTGACCAGTTTCATCGAGCCGCTGGCCCAGGAGTCGACGCCGAGCATCATCGCCGACAAACTGCGCAAGGCCATCGGCCACGGGGAGCTGAAGCCCGGCAGCCAGCTCGGCGAGGCCGAGCTGGCCCGCAAGCTCGGCGTCAGCCGCGGACCGCTGCGCGAGGGCATGCAGCGGCTGACCCAGGAGGGGTTGCTGATCTCGATCCGCAACCGCGGGCTGTTCGTCATCGACATGACGCCCGACGACATCCGCGACATGTACCTGGCCCGCGAGGCGATCGAGCGCGCCGCGGCCCGCAAGCTGTTCCTCGACGGCAACCACGAGGCGGCCGGCGCGGCGCTGCTCGCGATCGTCGACCGGATGGCGGCCGCCGAGGGCGACCCGGCGGCGGTCGGCGAACTGGACATCGCGTTCCACGAGCTGCTCGTCCGGACGGCCGGCAGCCCACGGCTGTCCCGGATGCACCAGACGTCGATCGTCGAGACCCGGATGTGCATCCACGCCCTGGAGGAAACCTACGCGGCCTCCGACCTTCGCGCGGGTGAGCACGCCCAGCTCGCCGAAGCGATCCGGACCGGCGACGCCGACCGCACCGACGAGCTGCTGCGCGCCCACATGGACGACGCCATTCAAAGGTTGGTCAACCGCTGACTGCCTTGCTCAGCTGACCGCGATCCCGATGTACTTGGTCTCGAGGAATTCGTCGATCCCGACCGCACCGCCTTCGCGGCCGAGCCCGGACTGCTTCACGCCGCCGAACGGCGCGGCCGGGTTCGACACGACGCCCTGGTTCAGGCCGACCATTCCGGTCTCGATCGCCTCGGCGACCCGCAGCGCGCGCCGCAGGTCGTTGGTGAACACGTAGGCGACCAGTCCGTACTCGGTGTCGTTCGCCGCGCGCAGCACCTCGTCCTCGGCGCTGAACGGCGTGAGCGGCGCGACCGGCCCGAAGATCTCCTGATCGGCCATCGCCGCCTCCCGCGGTACGCCGGTGAGCACCGTCGGCGGATAGAAATACCCGCCGCCACCCGTCGGAGCCTCACCGCCGGTCAGGACGGTGGCGCCACGGCCGACCGCGTCCGCCACCAGCGAGCGCACCTTCTCCAGACCCGCTTCGTCGATCAGCGGACCGACGTCGACCCCGGCTTCGGTGCCGCGGCCGACCGTCAAAGCACCCATCCGCTCCGCGAGCCGGCGGCCGAACTCGTCGATCACCGACGCGTGCACGAAGATCCGGTTGGCCGCCGTACAGGCCTCGCCCATGTTCCGCATCTTCGCCGCGAACGCACCGGCCACCGCCTCGTCCAGGTCCGCGTCCTCGAACACGATGAACGGCGCGTTGCCGCCGAGCTCGAGCGACGTCCGCAGCACCTTCTCGGCGGACTGCTCGAGCAGGATCCGACCGACCTTCGTCGAGCCGGTGAACGACAGCTTCCGGGCCAGACCCGAGCGGATCAGCGGCTCCATCACGCCGCCGGCGTCCATCGCGGTGATGCAGTTGACGGCACCCGCCGGTAGGCCGGCCTCGGCCAGGATGCCCATCAACGCGAGCATCGACAGCGGCGTCTGGTGGGCGGGCTTGATGACACTCGTGCACCCGGCCGCGATCGCCGGGCCGAGCTTGCGGGTGCCCATGGCCATCGGGAAGTTCCACGGCGTGATGAGCAGGCACGGACCGACCGGCTGCTTGGTGATCAGGAACCGCGCGTTGCCGGCCGGAGCGGTCTGGTACCCGCCGTCGATCCGTACCGCCTCGCCGGCGAAGTGCCGGAAGAACTCGGCCGCGTACGCGATCTCGCCGCGCGCCTCGGCCAGCGGCTTGCCCATCTCCAGCGTCATCAGCAGCGCCAGGGCGTCCACGCGGTCCATCAACAACCGGTACGCCGTCATCAGCAAGTCGGCGCGATCGCGCGGCGACGTCCGCGCGAAGGCGGGCTGCGCGGCGACCGCGGCCTCGAGCGCGGCCCGGCCGTCCGCCGGAGTCGCGTCCGCGACCGCGCACAGCACCTTGCCCGTCGACGGGTCCACGACCTCGAACGTCGCACCCCGGGTGGCGTCGACCCAGCGGCCGTCGATGAACAGTTGCTTTCCGACCGCCTCGACCACTCTCGACTCGTCCATTTCCACCCCTTCACCGACTCTGGACGCTGAGATACGCTGATTGTCGACAATCTACCATCCATCGGTGGGAGGGACAGTCCGTGGCCGAGCTCTCGCAGATCCTCAAACAGGCGACCGGCGTGGTGGTGGCGCGGGGTGCGGGCGTCCAGCTGTTCGACGAGGACGACCGCAGGTACCTGGACTTCACCGCCGGTATCGGCGTCACCTCGACCGGGCACTGCCATCCGCGGGTGGTCGCGGCCGCCCAGGAGCAGGTCGCCAAGGTCATCCACGCGCAGTACACGACCGTCATGCACCGGCCGCTGCTCACGCTGGTCGAGCGCCTGGGCGACGTCCTCCCCCGGCACCTGGACCGGATGTTCTTCGCGAACTCGGGCAGTGAGGCGATCGAGGCGGCGCTGCGGCTCAGCCGCCAGGCAACCGGGCGCCCGAACGTGATCGTGTTCCACGGCGGCTTCCACGGCCGGACCGTCGCCGCGGCCTCGATGACCACGTCCGGGACGAAGTTCCGCTCCGGCTTCAGCCCACTGATGGCCGGCGTCCACGTGTCGCCGTTCCCCGATCCGGGTCATTTCGGCTGGCCGGTCGAGCAGGCCACGGACTTCGCGCTCAGCCAGCTCGACTACACGCTGCAGACACTGAGTACGCCAGCCGACACCGCCGCGTTCTTTGTCGAACCGGTGCTCGGCGAAGGCGGATACGTCCCCGCGAACGAGCGATTCTTCACGGGCCTGCGCGAACGGGCCGACGCACACGGCATCCTGCTCGTGGTGGACGAAGTACAGACCGGCTTCGGCCGGACCGGCAAGTTCTGGGGCGGCGACCACTTCGGATCACATCCCGACGTCCTCGTCACCGCGAAGGGCCTGGCGTCCGGCTTCCCGTTGTCCGGCATCGCCGCGTCGTCGGAGCTGATGGCCAAGGCGTGGCCCGGCTCCCAGGGCGGAACGTACGGCGCGAACGCCGTCGCCTGCGCGGCCGCACTCGCGACCCTCGACGTGATCGAGGACGAAGGGCTGGTGCAGAACGCCGCCGACCGCGGCGCCCAACTCAAGCAGGCGCTGCAACTGGTCGCCGACAAGCACGACCAGATCACTGACGTCCGCGGACTCGGCCTGATGATCGGCAACGAGTTCCGCAACGCCGACGGCAAGCCGGACCCGGTGACGGCAACCGCGGTCCAGCAGGAGGCGGCGCGCCGCGGTCTACTGCTGCTCACGTGCGGGGCGTGGGGTCAGGTCGTGCGCTTCATCCCGGCCCTGGTCGTGTCTCCCGACGAGATCGACGAAGCCACCGCGATCTGGTCCGACGCCGTCGGCGCCGTCCTCGACTGACTCCGGCCCGCCGCTTCCCCCGAGGGCACGGCGGGCCGGGTCCCGCTTCAGGCCTTCGCGTGAGCCGGTTCGAGGGCCACCGGCGGCGGTGCATCCTCGGTGCCCGGGATCTCGGTGCCGTTCAGCGGGCACCGCGTCGTCTCGGGCATCTTGAGCAGCGCGATGGCGCCCACCACACAGGCCGCCATCATGTAGTACGCCGGTACCAGCGAATCGCCGGTCTTGGCGGTCAGCCAGTCGTTGACCGCGGGCGCCGTACCGCCGAACAGCGACGTCGACACGTTGTACGCGATCGCGAATCCGGCGTACCGGACGTGGGTCGGGAACATCGCCGGGAAGGTCGCGGAGATGGTCGCGAGCTGCGGCACGTACAGCAGACCGAGGACCGCGAACCCGACGATCGCGCCGAGCACGTTCGTGCCCATCAGCAGGAACATCGGGATCCCGAACACGAACAGACCACTCAGCGAACCCCACCACAACGGCTTGCGCCCGAAGCGGTCCGAGGCCCGGCCGGCGAGCGGGACGAAGACCATCATCGACAGCATCCCGATGATGGGGACCACCAACGACAGGTCGGCACTCAGGCCGATCTCCTTCTCCAGGTACGTCGGCATGTAGGTGAGCAGCGTGTAGTTGACGACGTTCAGCGCGATCACCAGACCGCCGAGGCGCAGGATCGGCTGCCAGTAGCCGGCCAGCAGGTCCTTGAACTGGGTCGCGGTCTCCTCTTCCTTCTGGCCCTTCTCCTCGAGCTCCCGGAACACCGGGGTGTCCTCGAGCCGGGACCGCAGGTAGACACCGACCAGACCGAGCGGTGCGGCGACCAGGAACGGCAGGCGCCAGCCCCAGGCATGCATGGCGTCGTCACCGAGCACCAGCGAGAAGCCCAGCATCAGCAGCGCGCCGAGCGAGAAGCCGGCCAGCGTGCCGAACTCCAGGAAGCTGCCGAGGAACCCGCGGCGGCGGCTCGGCGCGTACTCGGCCATGAAGGTCGCGGCACCGCCGTACTCGCCACCGGTCGAGAAGCCCTGCACCATCCGCAGCAGCACCAGCAGGATCGGTGCCCACAGGCCGATCGAGTCGTACGACGGGACCAGACCGGCGAGCAGGGTCGCGCCGGACATCATCAGGATCGTGATCGCCAGCACGTGTTTGCGGCCGAGGCGATCACCGAGCGGACCCCAGACCAGGCCGCCGAGCGGCCGGACCAGGAACGACACGGCGAACGTCATCAGCGCGAGCAGCGTCTGGCTCTCGGTGTCGCCGGGGAAGATCGCGGCCGAGATGTAGGTCACGCCGTACGCGTAGATGCCGTAGTCGAACCACTCGGTGGCGTTGCCGATCGCCGACGCGGCGATGGCCTTCTTCAGCACGCCGGGCGGCGGCTCCTTCTCGACGGTCGCGGGTGGATTCTCGGCGTCCACGGTCTTCCTCCTGTCATTCGTACGGCCTCACTCGGGTGCCCCGCCCGCGCCACATCCACACGCCGAGAACTCAGTCGTAGTTTTGTTGACAATCCGAAGGTTAACCAAGTGCGCTCCCGGGCCACAACCGATCGACCTCAGTCGCGACTGACGAATCCCTCCTGCACCAGCCAGTCCATCGCCACGTCGGCCGGCTCCCGGCCGTCCACGTCGACCTGCGCGTTCAGCTCGATCAGCACCTCGTCGGTGAGCTTGTCCGACACCGGCTGCAACAGGTCCCTGAGCTGCGGATACTCGGCCAGCACGTCCTTGCTGATCACCGGCGCCACGTTGTACGCCGGGAAGTACGCCTTGTCGTCCTCGAGCACGACCAGATCGAGCGACTTGATCCGTCCATCGGTGGTGAAGATCTCACCGAACCGGCAGTCACCGTTCTCGGTCGCGGCGTACACCGCGCCGGTGTCGAGGGTGCGGATGTTGTCCCGCGGTACGCCGGAGCCCAACGGGATCCCGTAGTGCTTGAGCATCGGCTCGAAGCCGTCGTTGCGGTTGGCGAACTCGGACTCGACGCAGAACGTCCGCTCCTTCGCCGGCAGCGACTCGATCTGCGAGAGCTTCGTGACCTTCGTACGCTCGGATTCCTCGCGGGTCATCGCGAAGCCGTAGCTGTTGTTCATCGGCGCCGGCTTCAGCCAGATCAGCCCGTACTTCTGCTCGTCCTCCCGGCGTACGGCGTCGTACTGCTGCTGTTTGTCCGGGATGCCGGTGTCGTGGCCGAGGTACGAGATCCAGGCCGTCCCGGTGTACTCCCAGGCCATCTGGATCTGACCCTGGATCATCGCCTGCCGGGACGTGTCACTGCCGGGCATGTTGGTGAGATCCTTCACCTCGGCACCCGCCGACTGCATCAGGATCGCGGCGATCTTGCCGAGGATCAGCTGCTCCTGGAAGCTCTTCGAACCGATCGCGATGGTCAGGCCGTCGAGGTTCTTCACCGACGAGAGCGGACCCTGCAACGCGCCGGTGGGCACGAAACCGCCGCTGGTCCCGAGGCCGCACCCGGCCAAGATCATCACGAGCGCGGACGCTGCCGCGACGAGCCGCTTCATTCGAGTCCCCTCGGTCGGGTCACTTCTTCCAGCACCCGGCCCGCCCAGTCGATGAGCAATGCGAGCGCCGCGACCAGCAGCGCGCCGCTGATCAGGACCGGGTACCGCAGCAGGCGGATCCCGGTGGTGATGAGACTGCCCAGTCCCCCGGCGTCGATGAACGTGGCGAGCGTCGCCGTACCGACGACCAGCACCAAGGCGGTGCGGATACCGGCCATGATCACCGGCACGGCGAGCGGCAGCTCGATCCGGCCGAGGACTGCGGCACCGGACATGCCCATGCCGCGACCGGCCTCGACCAGCGTCGGGTCGACGCCCTGCAGTCCGACGATCGTGTTCCGCAGTACCGGCAGGATCGCGTACAGGCAAAGCGCCAGGATCGCGGTCCAGAAGCCGAACCCGAGCCAGATCGCGAGCAGCACGATCAGGCCGATCACCGGGGCCGCCTGACCGGCGTTCGCGAACGCGACCACGATCGGAGCCGCCCGCCGCGACCGCCGCCGGGTCAGCAGGATCCCGAGCGGTACGGCGACCACGAGCACGATGACGGTGGCAACGACGGTCAGTTGCAGGTGCTCGATCGTCAGCCGGCCGACCAGTTTCCAGTCGAGCTGACGCTGCTCGATCGAGTCCAGCTCGGCCTGCGAGCGCCAGATCGCCCAGCCCGCCACAACGACCGCGACGAACAAGGGCTGGCCGATCAGCAGACCCCAGGACGGCCGTCGGGTACGGCTCGAGGCCAGGCCGGCGGCCTTCGCCTTCGCGTCGGCGAGGTTCTCCTTGGGCTGGACGTCAGGTCCGGGATCGACGGCGGTCACGGCGCGCCCTCCTGGAGACGGGCGATCACGGTCTGGAAGTCGACCACGCCGAGGTACTCGTCCCGGCGGCCGGTGACCACCGCGCTGCCGTGGCTGGACATCAGCATCGTGTCCAGCGCGTCGTTCAGCGTCGCGCGCCGGTCGATCGTCACCAGGTCGGTGTCCTCGTCCGGCGGCGGCACGCTGTCGACCTCCGACAGGTCGTCGGTCCACATCCAGTCCACCGGGCGGCGCCGCCGGTCGAGCACGACCACGGACTCGTCACCGGCGGCCTGCGCGGCCCGCAGTACCTCGGACGCCGGGGCGCCGACCTCAGCGACCGTCGGCTGGCTGAGCTCGATCTCACTCACCCGGCTGAGCGTGAGCTGCTTGAGCGCCGCGCCCGCGCCGACGAAGTCCGCGACGAACCGGTCGGCCGGGTTCGCCAGGATCGCCTCCGGGGTGTCGTACTGCGCGATCTTCGCGCCCTCGGTGAGGATCAGGATCCGGTCGCCGAGCTTCACCGCCTCGTCGAAGTCGTGCGTGACACAGACGATCGTCTTGCGCAGTTCCTCCTGGATGCTGAGCAGTTCGTCCTGCAACCGTTGCCGGGTGATCGGGTCGACGGCGCCGAACGGCTCGTCCATCAGAATCACCGGCGGGTCGGCCGCCAGTCCGCGGGCGACGCCGACGCGCTGCTGCTGACCGCCGGACAGTTCCCGCGGGTAGCGCCCGCGGTACCGGGCCGGGTCGAGGCCGACGAGTTCGAGCAGTTCGTCGACGCGTTCGGCCGTACGGCGTTTGTCCCAGCCGAGCAGCCCCGGGACCAGCGCGATGTTCTGCGCGACCGTCATGTGCGGGAACAGGCTGCCGCCCTGGATCACGTACCCGATCCGGCGGCGCAGGTCGTCGTCGTTACTGCGGCTGACGTCCTCGCCGCCGATCCGGATGCTGCCCGAGGTCGGCTCGATCAGCCGGTTGATCATCTTCAGCGATGTGGTCTTGCCGCAGCCGGACGGGCCGACGAACATCACGATCTCACCGGCCGGGATGTGCAGCGAGAGGCCTCCGACGGCCGGCTTCTTCTGCCCGGGGTAGCGCTTGACGACGTCGGTCAGCTCGATGTCGACCCCGCTGACCTCCGGTTCGGCCGCGGTGCCGGTCACGGGTGTGGTGGCAGCTGTGGTTTCGATTTCAGGCACGGATACCCCTCGAGGTGGTCAGGCGGCCGACGAGCAGCAGCAGTGCGTCCAGGACAAGAGCGAGCAGGACCACGCCGATTGTGCCGACCAGCGCGGAGTTCAGGGCGTTCTTGCCGCCGATCTGGGTGAGGCCGGTGAAGATGAAGCTGCCCAGCCCGGGGCCGAGCACGTACGCCGCGATCGCCGCGATGCCCATCGACATCTGCGCCGAGACCCGGACGCCGGCCAGGATCACCGGCCAGGCCAGCGGCAGCTCGATCCGCAACAGCGTCCGCGCGGCGCCCATCCCCATCCCGCGCGCCGACTCGATCAGCGTCGCGTCGACGCCGGCCAGCCCGACGACGGCGTTGCGCAGGATCGGCAGGCACGCGTAGAACGTGACGGCGACCACCGAGGTCGCCGTACCGATGCCCGCGATCGGGATCATCAACCCGAGCAGCGCGAACGACGGGATCGTCAGCCCCACCGCGCTGACCCCGCCCGCCAGCGCGGCGATCCGGGGATTGCGGTGCACGACGACGGCCAACCCGACTGCGATCACCGTGGCGAGCAACACGCACTGGATGACCAGGCTCAGGTGCTGATAACTCTGGTAGAGGAGCTGGGAGTATCTCTCACTGATGTAGTCCCACACGTGGGACCGGGTACCCAACAAGTGTTGGATTCACTCATCGGGACGCTCGTCCCACGATCCGGACATGACGAAGCCCCCGGTCACCGCGTCGGTGACCAGGGGCTTCGAGGTGCTCTAGGTCGGGCTACACCCTCAGTTGAACGAGTCGCCGCAGGCGCAGGAGCCGGTGGCGTTCGGGTTGTCGATCGTGAAGCCCTGCTTCTCGATGGTGTCGACGAAGTCGATCGTCGCGCCCTTCAGGTACGGCGCGCTCATCCGGTCGGTGACGACGTTCACGCCGCCGAAGTCGGCCACCACGTCCCCGTCGAGCTGCCGCTCGTCGAAGAACAGCTGGTACCGCAGTCCGGAGCACCCGCCGGGCTGCACGGCGACCCGCAGCGCGAGGTCGTCGCGGCCTTCCTGGTCGAGCAGCGCCTTCACCTTGGCGGCGGCCCCGTCGGTGAGGAGAACGCCCGTCGCCGTCGTGGCCTGCTCGGTCTGCGCTTCAGTCATCCCTGACTCCAGTCATCTACTCAAGTGCCGGGCGCCCACTCCCCGGCACGGAAGTCTCTTGTCAACACTGGCCAACAGCGGTCGGCCGGCGCTCATTCCCATGGTCGCACACCAATTTCACAGATCAACGACCCTGGTCACACCCCGAACCCGGCCGACCCGTCCGCGTGACCACGCTCCGCTACCAGTGCCTTCGTACGGTCACCGGTCGTTGTTATCGCGCCCACGTCCGGGCGACCCGCTCGGCGACCGCGGCGAGCGAACCGTGCGGGTCCGCGAAGGCCCGCTCCTCACCGACCGCGTCGACCAGCGCGTACGCCGATTCGACGCCCATCGAACGCATCTCGCGGGAGCCGATCAGGACCTTCCCGGCCAGCACCACACAGGGTCGCATCGCGTCGTTCGCGACCTTGGCGACGCCGGCGATCACCTTCCCGTCGCGGGACTGGAAGTCGAACGCGCCCTCACCGCTCAGCACCAGATCCACCTGCGATGCCTTCTGCCGGAGCCCGGTGAGCTCGGCGACCAGGTCGATCCCGGAGACCCGCTCGGCACCGAGCAGCAGCAACGCGTACCCGAGCCCGCCCGCCGCCCCCGCGCCCTTCTGGTCCGCGGTCTTCCGGCCGGCCAGCTCGGCGAAATGCGTCAGCCAGCCGTCGACGACCGGCTTGCGCTCGTCGGTGATCCCCTTCTGGGTACCGAACACGTTGGTCGCGCCACGCAGCCCGAGCATCGGGTTCTCGACGTCGCTTGCGGCGACGAACTCGACACCGGCCACCCGCTCCAGCGCCGGCGCGAGGTCGACCGAGGTCACGTCGGCCAGGCCCGCGGCACCGGCATCCAGCGCGCCGCCTTCCGCCGTCGCGCCGAGCGCGGCGAGCAGGCCCGCGCCGGCGTCGTTCGTCCCGGAGCCGCCGAGGCCCAGCACGATCCGCCGCGCACCGGCGTCCACCGCCGCGGTGATCAGCTGCCCCACGCCGTACGTCGTCGCGTCCTCGGGGCGGCGCTGCTTCGGTTCCACCAGGTGCAGCCCGCACGCCTGCGCGGTCTCGACGTACGCCGTCTCCCCCGCCAGCAGCACCGTCGCCGGGGTTTCCTCGCCGAGCGGGCCCCGGACGGTGACCGAGAGCAGCTTGCCGTCCACCACCGCGGACAGGACGTCGATGAACCCCGGGCCGCCGTCGGCCATCGGCGCGACCAGCACCTGGGCCTCCGGGTCCCGGCGTCGCCAGCCCTCCTCGATGGCCGCCGCGGCCTCCACGGCGGTCAGCGTGCCCGCGAACTTGTCCGGCGCAATCAGAATCCGCATGGCGACATCCTCTCCCACCGGCTTCGGCTGACGACGGCCAGTGCCACCAGGTGGATCGACGGCACGGGGTTGACGGGTGAGGTGGGTGAGCCAGGTTGTGAAGATCGAGCGGGCGCGAGCTGCGAGTTCGGGGCCGTGGAGCTGTGCGTCGGCCCGGATGACGGCCGGATCGATGCCGTGGCTCGCGAGTTCGTGGGCGTGGCCGACGAGCCAGCGTTCGATCCGGGTGTGGTCGGCTTCGAGATGGAACTGCAAGCCGAGCAGGTTCGGTCCGGCAAACGCCTGGTTCGGGTACCCCGGTGTCTCCGCGAGCCGGACCGTGCCCTGCGGGATCTCGAACGCGTCGCCGTGCCAGTGCAGCACCGGCGTACCGGCGAGCAGACCCAACGCGCTCTGCCGTCCGGACTCCGTGAGCGCAAGCGGCGCGTAGCCGATCTCCACCCGGCCTGTGGGCGTGACGGACGCACCCAGGGCGGCGGCCATGAGCTGAGCGCCGAGGCAGATCCCCAGCGTGGGCCGACCGCGCTCCAGCCGCGCCGCGATCGCGCGCATCTCCGGGAGCAGGAACGGATACCGCGCGGCATCGTTCACCCCGATCGGGCCGCCGAGAACGACGACGAGATCGGCGTTCAGCATCGCGGCCTCGTTCAGGCTGTCCACTCCGGCGTCGAGGTAGCGGATGCCGTAACCGAGGTCGGTCAACAGCGGGCCGAGCAGACCGAGGTCCTCAAACGCGACATGCCGGATCACCAGCGCGGTGCACTCCGCCTTCGGACCGGCCCCCTCGGTACCACCGCGGCTCAAGGCTCCAGCACCAGCTTCACGCCAGGCGACGCTGCTTGCCTGCCCCAAGCCTCGGCGACGCGAGCCAGCGGCAACGTTTCCAGCTCCACTCGCAGCCGATCGGCCATCACATGCTCGGCAAGTGCCTGGTACGCCGCACGCTTCTCGGGCCACGGGATGGCGTAGATCGTGTACCCGAGGATGCTGGCCGTGCTCCTGCGCACCAGGCCGGCAGGTAGTTCGAGCGTCTCGCCGCCCGACGAGCCGATCTGTACCAGCCGCGCCCCGTCCGCCGCGCAGGCAAGGGCCGCCTGGGCGGCGAGCCCCCACACCGGATCGAGAATCACGTCGTAGCCACGCGGAGCGCCCGCCTGCAGTCCCGACACCAGGGTTGCGAGCTCCGCGCTGTCCAGCCTGATCACCTGATCGGCGGCGGCGAGGGCGGCCGAGCTCATGACGGCAGGGTTCCGCGTCGCGGCCACGACCCGTGCCGCCCCCATGATCTTGGCAATCTGTACGGCGAACTGTCCGACCGCACCGCCCGCACCGAGCACCAGCACCGACTCGCCGGAGCGCAAGCCGCCACGCCTGCCGAGCGCGTCCCAGGCCGCGAGCCCCGCGACGCCGAGTGTGGCCGCGACCGGATCGGCCAGTCCGTCCGGGATCTCCACAAGATGGGCGTCGTCCACTGCGGTCAGCTCGGCGAAGGCACCGCCGAGCGGCCCGCGCTCGTACCAGACGCGTCGGCCTGCTTCGAAGGCCGCACTACGGAGCACGCTGCCCACGCCTTCCGCCCCGGCGACGTACGGCGGGTCCGGAGCTCCGAAGTAGTAGCTGCCGGCGGCCATCTTCAGGTCGACGGGATTGACTGCGGCGGCCAGGTTGCGGATCAGCGCCTGCCCGGCGGCCGGCTCCGGCTCCGCCCACTCCGACAGCGCGGGGACCTGACCATAGGCGTGGACAACTGCGGCATCCATCGGTACTCCGTTCAGCGTCGTCCGACTTACCCGGGCAGATCAGGTGAACGCCGGGCCTGTCTTGTCCGTGATGGTGGGCTGGACCTCGCTCGGGCCGGCAGACAGCGTCCGGCGCGTGTCGGGAGCGAGCGTCGCGCCGATGAAGGTGATGACCTGCAGTGCGGCGACGTACAGAATGACGTAGATCGGAGATCCGCCGCCGGCGAGGAGAAGACTCGCGCCGACCAGCGGCGCCAGACCACCCACCACCGAGCCGAGCTGATACCCGAGCGACGCACCGCTGTACCTGACCTCCGCCCCGAAAAGCTCACTGAAGAACGCGGCCTCGGGCGCGTACATCAGCGCATGGACCACGGCGAGGCCGAGGATCAGCGCCAGATAGATCAGCGCCGGCCGGCCGGTGTCCAGCAGCGCGAAGAACGGGAACGCGAAGACCACCGCCGCGGCAGCACCGAGCCGGAAGAGTGTTCGCCGCCCGAAACGGTCGGACAGCGCGCCGATCAGCGGCAGCGTGACCAGGGCGACCAAGGCGGCGATGAGGGTTCCGTTCAGCATCACGCCGCGAGTGACGCCGACCTGCTCGGTCCCGTACGAGACCGCGAAGGTGACGACCACGTAGAACACCGTGGTCTCCTGCCGCATCGCGGCCGCCAGCAGGATGTTCTTGGGGTTGTTGCGCAGCGCGGAAAGTACTGGGTTCTGTACCTGGCCGCCGGTGTCCCGGAGTTTCTCGAACTCGGGACTCTCGGCGACGGTCAGCCGGATCATCAGGCCGGCCACGACCAGCACACCGCTGGCCAGGAACGGGATGCGCCAGCCCCAGGCGGCGAACTGTGCGTCGTTGAGCGGGGCAAGCGCGATGAACGCTGCGGAGGCGAGGATCAAGCCGGCCGGCACGCCCATCTGCGGGAAACTGCCCGCCAGCCCGCGACGTCGCGGGTCGGAGTGTTCGACCGCCATCAGCACTGCGCCGCCCCACTCGCCGCCGACCGCGAACCCCTGACAGAACCGCAGCAGAACGAGCACGACAGGGGCTGCCACACCGATGGTGTCGTAGGACGGCAACAACCCCACCAGGACGGTAGCTGTTCCCATCAGCAACAGAGATCCGACCAGTGCCGACTTCCGCCCGTGCCGGTCACCGAAGTGGCTGAACACGATGCCGCCGAGCGGCCGGGCGACGAATCCGACCGCGAACGTCGCGAACGCACTCAGCGTGCCGACCACCGGATCGAACTTCGGAAAGAAGAGTTCGCCGAAGACCAGCGCCGCGGCGAGCCCGTAGACGAAGAAGTCGTACCACTCGATGGTGGTTCCCACGAAACTGCTCCAGAACACCCGGCGCCGCATGACCCGGCCGGACGGGGTGGGGGCAGTGGAATCGCCGACGCCCATTGGTCCTCCCAAGCGAAGATGTGCCACGCTGACCGCCAGGTACTCCGGGCCGGCCGAATGGGCCGGCAACAGCGGTCAGTGCGAGATCGATTGACCTGAAGCTAGCAGCGCCCACGGAGGCCGAAAATGCTCATCTCTGCACAGATCGTTGCATCGAATCGCCCCCTTTTCTACGGCCCGCGCCCGGTGGGTACTCAGTGGTCCGGCCGTGACCGAGCGCGGCGCACCGGACACCGGCCGCGTCGTGCGCCGATGCAAACGCCGGTGCAATTCTGGCTCTTCTCGCCACTCGTTGCGCCCGGCTACTTTCGTTCCGAAGCAGCGATTTCGAAGGAGCGAGAATATGGACGCGAACGCATTGATTCGCAAACTGGTGCATTTCGAGGAAGAGATCCGGACCGAGTACGGGCAGCCGGTCCAGCCGGTGCTGCGCCGGGTCGTCCAGGGTGCGGTGATCGCCAACCCATGTCTGTCGCCGGATACGCCGGCCGGGCTCCCTGATCTCGTCGACGTCTCCGCGCAGCTCGGCATCGAGCTGACCCGGCGGGCCCTGGAGCGGGTCGGTGACGCGACCGGTATCCGGGCGTACGCGAAGGCGGTGGTGGTCGGCACCGCCGGGGACAAGGAGCATGGTGCCGCGATGATCCATGCGCGGCTGGGGATGGCGATGCGGCAGACCATCCGCCGCGGCCGGGTGCTGATCCCGGGCAATGCCAAGGTCGGCCCGGCCGGCACGCCGATCGACGTCTGTTTCGGCCCGATCGACGAAGGCTGGGACCTGGACGCCATGGACAGCCTGACCGTGTCCGTCGCCGACGCCCCGCACCCGGACGAGATCCTGCTGCTGGTCGCTTACGCTTACGGGCCGCGCGCCAACGCCCGCACCCAAGGCCCGAGCCAGGCCGATGTCGATCAGCTCCTCGTCACCGCGAGCGCCTGAGCGGCCACCGTCCCCGGAGGCCACCTGGTGGCCTTCCGGGACAATGGGCGCGTTCGGCCACACAATGGTGGATATGGAGGGGACGCCCGGTCACGACAGCCGTCCGGAGCCGCTGCCCTGGGACGACGTCCAGTACTTCCTCGAGCTCGCCCGCCGGCGCACGCTCGCGAAGGCGTCCCTGCGGCTCGGTGTCGCGCACACCACGGTCCTGCGCCGAGTCGCCTCGTTGGAGCGGCGTCTGGACCGAAAACTGTTCGACCGTTCGCATTCGGGGTTCGACCTGACCAGCGCCGGTCAGGAGTTGCTGCATCGCGCCGAGGAGATGGAGTCCGTCGCCGACACCATCTTCAGTGCGGGCGGCGAGCGCGGCCGGGTGGCGGGCACGGTCCGGGTCGCGATCGTCGAAGGGCTGGCGCACTCGATCGTGGTGCCGGCGCTCCGGCCGTTCCACGTCGCGTTCCCGGACGTTCGCCTGGAGCTGATCACGGTCATGCAACTGGCGAACCTCACCCGCCGTGACGCCGACATCGCGGTCGGTCTGAGCCGGCCCAGCGGCTCCAAGCTGTACGCCCGCAAGGTCGCCCAGTCCCATGTGCACCTGTACGCCTCGACCGCCTACCTCGCCGAGCACGGGACGCCGGCCACGGTGTCCGACCTGGACCGGCACTTCTTCGTCGACTACGTCGAGGACATGATCGAGATCCAGGCGCTGCGCTGGCTCGCCGACGTCGTGGGCTCGAACCGGGTCGTGTTCCGCAGCACCAGCCCGCTGGTGCAGCTGGCCGCCGTCCGCAGCGGACTGGGCATCGGCATGTTCCCGACCTACCTGACCCGCGACGAACCGGACTTCGTCCGCCTGCTGCCCGACGAGGTCTGCGCGCACCGCGAGTTCTGGGCGGCCGTCCATCAGGACCTCCTGCGTCTGCCGCGGATGCAGAGCGTCTTCGACTTCCTGATCCACTGCCTGACCGCGGAACTCGAGCCCGAGTCCTGAGTTACCGGCGGGCCGTCGCGCACGACACATCTGCCGAAGGGAAAGCAACCATGACGACACCGTCGTCCGTCCAGTCACGCCTGCCCGCGAACCCGGCGGACACCGGCACCGGTACGACCGCCGAACAGCGGCCCGAGGCAACCGTCAAGCGCATGCTCATCGGGGGCCGATGGGTCGAGAGCCGGACCGGTGCCTGGCGGGAGGTGATCAGTCCGGCCCATCGCGGCCGCGTGCTCGGCCAGGTCCCCGAAGCGGGCCCGGACGACGTGGATCGCGCGGTCGCCGCCGCTCGTGCCGCTTGGCCGGCGTGGCGGGATCAGCACTTCACCGCCCGGCAACGCCAGCTGCTCAAGATCGCCGATCTGGTGGAGCAGCGGGCCGACGAGCTCGCCCGGATCACGGCCGCCGACACCGGCAACGCCCTCCGCACCCAGGCCCGGCCGGAGGTCGCGACCCTCGTCGACCTGTTCCGATACTTCGGCGGGGTCGCCGGTGAGGTCAAGGGATACACACTGCCGGCCGGTCCGGCACAGCTGCAGTACACCCGGCAGGAGCCGCTCGGCGTCGTCGGCGGGATCCTGCCGTGGAACTCGCCGCTGATGATCGCCGGCTTCAAGGTCCCGGCCGCGCTCGCCGCGGGCAACACCGTGGTCCTCAAGGCCGCGGAGGACGCCCCGCTGTCGATTCTGCTGCTCGCCGAGATCTGCCAGGACGTGCTGCCGCCCGGCGTGCTGAACGTCGTGACCGGCGCGGGCGCCACCGTGGGGCAGGCGCTGGTGAACCACGACGGCGTCGACAAGGTCTCCTTCACCGGCTCGACCGAGGTCGGTCGCCGCATCGCCCAGCAGGCGGCCTCCCGACTCGCACACGTCTCGCTCGAGCTCGGCGGCAAGAGCCCTTCGATCGTCTTCCCCGGCGAAGTCACCGACGCGCTGATCGACGGCCTGCTGCTGTCGTCGCGGGTGACCCGGCAGGGCCAGAGCTGTACGGCGGGCACCCGGCTGTTCGTCCATCGCGACGTCCACGACGAGGTCGTCGCCCGCCTCGTCACACGGATGAGCGCGCTGACGGTCGGAGATCCGCTGGATGAGGCGACCGACATCGGCGCGATCATCAACGAGACCCAGTTCCGGACCGTCGGTGACTACCTGGACGAAGGACTGTCCGATCCGCGGCTGACCCTGGAACTCGGCGGGCTTCCGCCGGACACGGGACCGCTCGCCGAGGGCTACTTCCATCTGCCGACCCTGTTCTCCGGCGCCGACAACTCGTTCCGGCTGGCACGCGAGGAGATCTTCGGTCCGGTGCTGGTGGCGATCCCGTGGGACGACGTCGACGACGTGATCCGAATGGCGAACGATTCCGCCTACGGACTGGCGGCGTACGTCTGGTGCGACGACATCCATCGAGCCGTCGACACCGCACACCGTCTCGAGGCCGGGTGGGTCCAGGTGAACCAGGGCGGCGGTCAGGTGGTCGGGCAGTCGTACGGCGGATACAAGCAAAGCGGGATCGGCCGCGAGGTGTCGCTGGAGGGCATGATCGCCGGGTTCACCCAGACCAAACAGATCAACATCCAACTGGCGGACCGATGAACGCATCCGTCCGCGGTCCGGGCGCAGGCCCGTTGGCCGGTTACCTGGTCGTCGACCTGTCCAGGGCACTCGCTGGGCCGCACGCCGCGATGATGTTCGGAGATCTCGGCGCCCGGGTGATCAAGGTCGAACCGCCGGGCATCGGTGACGACGTCCGAGGCTGGGGACCGCCGTTCGCGGGGCCGGTCGACGCGCCACAGTCGACGTACTTCCTGGCCGCGAACCGCAACAAGGAGTCGATCCAGCTGAATCTGAAGGACCCGGCGGACCTTCGGACACTGCAGCGGCTGATCGAGCGGGCCGACGTGCTCGTCGAGAACTACCGCCCAGGTGTTCTCGATCGGCTCGGTCTGTCCGCCGCGGTCCTGGAGGCGCTGAACCCGAGGCTCGTCGTCCTGTCCATCACCGGATTCGGCCACGACGGACCGGAAGGCCACCGGGCCGGTTACGACCAGATCGCTCAAGGCGAGGCAGGCCTGATGAGCGTCACCGGCCCGGACGCCGACTCCCCCACCCGGGTCGGTGTTCCCGTCGGCGACATCCTGGCGGGCCTGAACGGCGCGATCGGTGTGCTGGCAGCGCTGCTCGACCGCCAGGCGACCGGCCGCGGATCGGTCGTCCGGACCTCGCTGCTCGCCGGCCTCGTCGGCGCACACGCCTTTCACGGGACGGCGTGGACGGTCGCCGGTCAGGCCGGCCGGGCCGGCGGCAACCACCATCCGCAGATCTCGCCGTACGGCGCCTTCCGGTGCGGCGACGGGCACGTCCAGGTGGCGATCGGCTCGCAGGCGCTGTGGCACACCTTCGCCGCGCTCCTCGGGCTCGACGCCGACGACGAGCGCTTCGCGACCAATGCGGCGCGGCTGCGGCATCGCGACGAGCTCACCGCACTGATCGAAGAACGGCTGGCAACCGGCAGTCGCGAGCACTGGCTCGGCCGGTTCGAGAACGCGGGGGTCCCGGCCGGCGCGATCAAGACGATCGACGAGGTCTACGAATGGGACCAGACCCGCAGCCAGAACCTCGTCGTGACGGTGCGACACGCTGCCCTGGGGCCGATCGAGCTACCCGGTCCCACGGTGCGGCTCGAGGACTTCGACGGTCGGGACGTCGGCCGACACAGCCACCAGCCGCCACCGCTGCTGGGGGCTCATCGAGACGACATCCTCCAGTGGCTCGACGACGCTTCCTCGAACACCCGCCGCTGACCATCCCCTGCCCAGCCTCAGAGTCAGCGGCGGGCTCACCGTCGGATCAGGCGGCGGACGACGAGGGCGAGGACCGCGCCGATCAGGAACGGGGCCGCACGGCGGACGAGGGTCGGGATCAGGGTGTTGCCCAGGTCCAGGACCGCCTCCGGGGCCTCGGGCGTGTCGGGTGGCGGGTTGGGAGTGGGAGTGTCGGCGGGCTGCTCCTGTGGGCTCGAGGTGGTGTCCAGCTTGGTTTTCAGGCACTCGGTGAACTGATCGAGGAGCTTGTCGGACACCTCCTGGATCAGGCCGCGACCGAACTGAGCGGGCCGGCCGGTGATGGTCAGGTCGGTGTCGACGGTGACCTCGGTCGTGTCACCCGGGCCGGCGGTCAGCCGCGCGGTGACGCGGGCGGTCGCCGTACCGTTGCCGCGGCGGTCCTTGCCCTTGGCCTCGATCACCGCGTGGTGGTCGCTCTCGTCCCGCTCGACGAAGGTGCCGGTGCCCGTGTACTGCAGGGACACCGGCCCGAGCTTCACCTTGCAGGCGCCGGTGAAGTCGTCACCTTCGGACGACGTCAGGGTGGCGCCGGGAAAACACGGCACCACCCGTTCGAGGTCGTTGAACGCGGCCCAGGTCGTGTCGACCGGAGCCGGTACGACGAACTTGTGCTCGAGCTTCACGCCGTACCTGCCGCAGCCAGGACCGCGCGCCGGGTGAGCACCGTGGCGAGGTGCCGCCGGTAGTCGGCGTCGCCGTTGAGGTCGCTCGTCGGTGACGTCCCCTCGGCCGCCCGGGCCGCCGCCTCCCGCACCGCGTCGGCGGTCGCGGGCCGGCCGACCAGGGCCTGCTCGACCGCGGTCGCCCGGATCGGGGTCGGGCCCATGTTGCCGAGCCCGACCCGCGCCTCGGCGATCGCGTCACCGTCGAGCCGGACCGCGGCCGCGACCGACACGATCGACCACGCCTGCGCCACCCGGCGGAACTTCTCGTAGTGCGCGCCCCACCCGGTGTACTTCGGCACCCGGATCTCGACCAGCAACTCGTCCTCCCCGAGCGCCGTCGTGAACACGCCCTGGAAGAACTCGCCCGCCGGCACCGTCCGGCGCCCGGTCGGCCCCGCGATCACGAACGACGCGTCCAGCGCCACCGCGACCGCGGGCAGATCGGCCGCCGGATCCGCATGTGCCAGCGACCCGCCGAACGTCCCACGGTGCCGGATCTGCGGATCCCCGACCGTTGCCGTGGCCAACGAAATCAGCCGCGCGTGCTCGCCGACCAGCGGATCCGACTGCACGGTGCTGTGCGGTGTCATCGCGCCGATCACCAGGGCGTCGCCGTCGTCGCGCACACCACGCAGTTCGTCGATCTTCGCCAGGTCGACGATCGACTCCGGCGCCGCCAGCCGCAACCGCAGCGCGGGCATCAGGCTCTGCCCGCCGGCCAGGACCTTCGCGTCGGAGTGCTCGCGCAGCAACGTCAGCGCCTCGTCGACGGTCGTCGGGCTGTAGTACTCGAACGGCGCCGGGATCATGACTGCGCTCCTTCCTGGATCGCCTTCCACACGCGGTACGGCGTACACGGCATCGGCACGTCCGTGACGCCCAGCGGCCGCAGCGCGTCGACGATCGCGTTCACCACGGCCGGCGTCGACGCGATCGTGCCCGCCTCGCCGACACCCTTCACGCCGAGCTGGTTCGTCGTCGCGGGCGTCTCGGTCCGTGCGGTCTCGAACGCGGGCAGATCAGGCGGCCCGGGGATCAGGTACTGGTCGAAGGACCCGGTCACCAGCGTCCCGGACTCGTCGTGCACCGCCTCCTCGAACAGCGCCTGCGAGATGCCTTGCGCCAGACCGCCGTGCACCTGACCCTCGACGATCAACGGGTTCACCACCACGCCGACGTCGTCGACGGCGACGTACGAGCGGATCTTCGTGCCGCCGGTCTCGGTGTCGACCTCGACCGCGCACAGGTGCGTGCCGTGCGGGAACGAGAAGTCGTCCGGGTCGAGCGTCGCGTCGGCGTCCAGACAGGCCTCGGCGGCGCCACCGAGCTTGTGGCTCTGGAAGACCGCGAACGCGAGCTCGGCCATCGTCATCCCGGTGTCCGTGCCGCGCACGCCGTACCGCCCGGCGCTGAACTCGAGGTCGTCCGGGTTCGCCTCGAGCAGCTGCGCCGCGATCGGCTTCGCCTTCTCGATCACCTTGTCCGCGGCGGCCAGCACCGCCATCCCGCCGACGGCCAGCGAGCGGGAACCGTAGGTGTCCAGGCCGCGGACCGCGACCTGCGTGTCACCGTGCAGCACTTCGACGTCCTCGAACGCCACCCCCAGCCGGTCCGCGATCAGCTGACTCCACGCGGTTTCATGGCCCTGACCGTGCGGACTCGTCCCGGTGACCACCTCGACCTTGCCGGTCGGCAGCATCCGCACCGATGCGTGCTCCCAGCCGCCGGCGGCGTACCCCATCGAGCCCAGCCAGCGCGACGGGGCCAGGCCGCACATCTCGGTGTACGTCGACACGCCGATGCCGAGCTGCACCGAGTCATTGGACGCGCGCCGCTCGGCCTGCTCCTTGCGCAACTCGTCGTACCGGAACAGCTCGCGCGCCTTCGCGGTCGCGGCCTCGTAGTTGCCGGAGTCGTACCGCAGACCCGCCACCGTGCTGAACGGGAACTCCTCGTGCTTGATCCAGTTCCGCTCACGGATCTCCAGTGGATCGACGCCGACCTGCGCGGCCAGCTCGTCCATCATCCGCTCGATCGCATACGTCGCCTCGGGCCGGCCGGCGCCGCGGTACGCGTCGGTCCAGGTCATGTTCGTGTACAGGTTCGTGATGCCGAGCCGGTACGCCGGGAACTTGTAGATCCCGTTGTACATGAACGCCCCGAGCAACGGGATCGCCGACGTGACCAGGCCGAGATACGCGCCCATGTTCACCAGTAGGTCGACCTTGAGCCCGGTGACCGTCCCGTCGGCGTTCGCGGACAGCGTGACCTGCTGCCACTGGTCGCGGCCGTGGTGCGCCGCCATCAGCGACTCCGACCGGCTTTCGGTGTACTTGCAGGGCTTACCGATCCGCCGCGCCGCGATGACCGTCAGCGCCTCCTCCGGGGTGAACTGCAGCTTGCCGCCGAACCCGCCGCCGACGTCGGGCGCGATCACCCGGACCTTGTGCTCCGGAACCCCGAGCACCAGCGCGATGAAGACCTTCACGAAATGCGGCACCTGCGTCGACGACCACACGGTCAGCTGCTCGGAGGTGGGGTCGACAACGATCGATCGCGGCTCCATGAACGACGGGATCAGCCGCTGCTGACGGAACTCCTGCTCGATCACGATGCCGCCGTTGCGGGCGGCCTCGATCGCCGCGTCGACGTCGCCGCCGGTCCCGGCCGCGGCCGAGTCGTACGACCAGACCGCGGAGACGTTGGTCCCGAGGTCGGGATGCGCGAGCACCTCGTCACGAACTGCCTCCTTCAGATCCAGCACCGGTGGCAGTTCCTCGTAGTCGACATCGATCAGGTCCGCGGCGTCGCGGGCCTCGGCCGCCGTCCGAGCGGCGACCATCGCGACGATCTCGCCGGCGAACGCGACGTGGTCGACGGCCATCGCCGGGTGGTTCGGCGCCTTCTGGTCCGGGATCACCGACCACGCGTTCGGCAGCGAGCCCTGCTCGTCGGCGATGTCGGCACCGGTGATCACGGCGACGACCCCGGATGCCTCCTTGGCCGCGGCGGTGTCGATCGAGGTGATCCTGGCGTGGGCGAACGGACTGCGCACCATCGCGAGGTGCTGCATCCCGGGCAGCACAATGTTGTCGGTCCAGCGGGTCCGGCCGGTGATCAGCCGCGCGTCCTCCTTGCGCAGCCGGGCGTTGCCGACCTCCGTCGTGCGGCGTTCCTCGGTGGCGGTCATCGCGCACCTCCCGCGGCCGCGGCGCGGACGGCCTTGACGATGTTCTGGTAGCCGGTGCAGCGGCACAGGTTCCCCTCGAGCCCGTGCCGGATGTCCTCGTCGGTGGGATCCGGATTGTCGGCGATCAGATCGATGGACTGCATGATCATCCCCGGCGTGCAGTACCCGCACTGCAACGCGTGGTTCTCGTGGAAGGCCTGCTGCACCGGGTGCAGCTGACCGTTCGTCGCGAGACCCTCGACGGTGGTGATCTCGTGACCGTCGGCCTGGACCGCGAGCAGCGAACAGGACTTCACGCTGCGCCCGTCCAGCTGAACCGTGCACGCGCCGCAGTTGCCGGTGTCGCATCCCACGACCGTGCCTGTCTTCCCCAGCTCCTCGCGCAGGTAGTGCACGAGCAGCGTGCGCGGCTCCACGTCGTCCGTGAAGCTGCTTCCGTCGACCTTCACCGTGATCCGGCTCATCGCCCCGCCTCCAGATGTCAGCAAACCGTCGTACTGCGATCCTGCTCCGATGTGATGTGACCGACAAGGGACCTTCGTCCTACCCGCACCCCCTTCTTCAGTGAGGGTTCCGACTTGACTTTGGTCAAGGGTCTAGTGATGGATCGGCCCGGCCTGGGCCGACAGTCGATGCCCCGCACCTCCCCAGCGCAGCGCGATGATCTCCGCGGCGATGCTGACCGCGGTCTCCTCCGGCGTCCGGGCGCCGAGGTCGAGACCGATCGGGCTGGCCAACCGGCTCAGCTCGTCCTCGGTCAGCCCGGCCTCCCGCAACCGCTTCAGCCGGTCGTCGTGCGTCCGCCGCGACCCCATCGCGCCGATGTAGGCGACCTGCGGCAGCCGCAACGCGACCTCGAGCAGCGGTACGTCGAACTTCGGGTCGTGCGTCAGCACGCAGATCACCGTCCGGTCGTCGATCCGGCCGGCCCCCGCCTCGGCGGCCAGGTACCGATGCGGCCAGTCCACGATCACCTCGTCGGCGAACGGGAACCGGGACGCGGTCGCGAAAACCCCTCGCGCGTCGCACACCGTCACGCGATACCCGAGGAACGACCCGAGCCGCGCGACCGCCGCCGCGAAGTCGATCGCACCGAAGACCAGCATCCGCGGCACCGGCGCGAACGAGGACACGAAGACTCGCATACCTTCCCCGCGCCGCTGCCCGTCCGGCCCGTACTCCAAGGTCTCCGAGCGCCCGTTGGCGAGCAGCCCGCGCGCATCGTCGAGCACCGCGTCATCGGCGCGATCCGAGCCCAGCCCCGCGCCCGCCGGCCGACCGCCACCCGAAGCAGCACCCGAAGCAGGATCCGAAGCGTCGGCCGGACGGATGATCAGCCGCCGCCCGACCCGCGCGGGATCCGGGTGCGCGACCACCGTCGCCACCGCCACCGGCCGGCCGGCGCGGATGTCCGCGGCCACCTCCCCCAGCTCCGGGAACGTCGTCCGGTCGACCTTCTCGACGAACACGTCGATGATCCCGCCGCAGGTCAGCCCGACCGCGAACGCCGACTCGTCGCTGACGCCGTACCGCTGCAGCACCGGCCCGCCGGACGCGAGCACCTCCTCGCCGAGCTGGTACACCGCGCCTTCGACGCAGCCACCGGACACGCTGCCGACCGCCTCCAGGCCGGGCCCCACCAGCATCACCGCGCCCGGCGGTCGCGGCGCTGATTCGAACGTCGCGACAACGGTGCCGACGGCAACCGATTCACCGGCCTCCCACCAGCTCAGCAACTGATCGAGCACGTCACGCATCCGCCACCACCTCCAGAAGTTCGGCGAAGCTGGCCAGGCTGTGCCCGGCCACGAGATCGTCCAGATGCGGCAGAACGGCGACGATGCCCGACTGCACGGGTTCGTAGCCGCGCTTGCCGCGATGCGGGTTCAGCCACACCACGCGGTGCGCCAGGCCGGACAGCCGCCGCAGTTGCGCGCCGAGCAATGCCGCGTCACCGCGCTCCCACCCGTCGCTGCACACCACGACCACGGCCCGCCGCGCCGTACCGCGTTGTCCCCAGCGATCCAGGAACACCTTCAGAACCTCGCCGAGCCGCGTCCCGCCCGACCAATCGGGTACGACGTCACCGGCGGACCGCAACGCGTACTCGGCGTCGCGGTGCCGCAGGGCAGGTGTCACGCGCGTGAGCCGCGTACCGATGGTGAAGACCTCGACCGACCGCGGCGTCTGCTGCACCATCACATGCGCGAGCCGCAACAGACTGTCGGCGTACGGCCTCATCGAACCGGACACGTCGATCAGTACGACGACGCGCCGCGGCCGGATCCCGCGCCGGCGATACCGGACCCGACCCGGTTCGCCGACCTGGCGGAGCTGGTCGCGCAGTGTGCGGCGGGGATCGATCTGACCACGATGCGACGGGCGCCGGCGGTTCGCCCGACGGGTCGGGCTGCGCGGTGACAACGTGCCGAACAGGCGGGCGAGTTCGGCGCGGTCCGCCGCGGACAACTCGGCGACATCGCGGTGCCTGAGGAGTTCCGTCGTACTCGCGGACACGTTGAACGTCTGGTCGCCGTCCGCGCTCTCACCGGTTTCGCCGAGATTCGCCTGCGGAGAAGGCTGCGGGGGCCGGCTCGGGATGGCACCGCGCGAACGGCTACCGGTGAACCACGCCGCGAACACCTCGTCGTACCGGGCGGTGTCGTCCGGCCCGCTGCACAGCGCGGAGCGCCCGGCCCAGTAGACGTCGGCGGTCCGGCTCGCGTCGAGCGCCGCGACCGCGCGGAGGAACAACTGCACGCGGTCGGCCGTCACCGGCAGGCCCGCGTGGCGCAGCGCCACCGCGAATCCCGTCAGCGCGAGATCCGGTTCGGCGGCTGTGCGTGCTGTCATGGCCGGTCAACTCGCCAGCAACCGATCGAGGGATTCGCGGACCCGGTCGGTGTCCTCGCGATACTTGAGCACCGCGCCGAGCGTGGCGGCCGCGGTCTCGATGTCGAGGATCTCGGCGCCGAGCGCCTCCAGGGCCCGCGCCCAGTCGAGCGTCTCGGCGACCCCCGGCGGTTTCAGCAGGTCGAGGTCGCGCATCCGCTGCACCGACCGCGTCACCTGCTCGGCAAGTCGCGCCGACACCTCCGGCAAGCGGGTGCGGACGATCTCGATCTCGCGGGCCAGGCCGGGATGGTCGATCCAGTGGTACAGGCAGCGCCGCTTCAGCGCGTCGTGCACCTCGCGGGTGCGGTTCGACGTGAGCACGACGATCGGCGGTACCTCGGCGGTGATCGTGCCGAGTTCGGGGATCGTCACGGCGTATGTCGACAGCACCTCGAGCAGGAAGGCCTCGAACTCGTCGTCGGCCCGGTCGATCTCGTCGACGAGCAGCACGGCGGGACTTTCGCGGAGCGCCCGCAGTACCGGCCGCGACAACAGGAACCGCTCGTCGAACAGGCTTTTCTCGACCTCCTCCACCACGGCGTCGGAGGTGGTCGCCTCGACGGTGCGCAGGTGCAGGATCTGCCGCGGGAAGTCCCAGTCGTACAAGGCCTGGGAGGCGTCGATGCCCTCGTAGCACTGCAGGCGGATCAGCTCGAGATCGAGCGCCTCCGCAACCGCGGCCGCGAGCGAGGTCTTGCCGGTGCCCGGCTCACCTTCGAGCAACAGCGGGCGGTGCAGCGCGAGCGCGAGATATCCGACCGTGGCCAGGCCCTCGTCGGCCAGGTACCCGGTCGTCCGCAACTGCTCGGCCAGCTCGGCCGCCGAGCCGACGGCTCTCACACCTTCAGGATTCACCTCCTTGCGGAGCTTGCCAAGACTCAGCCGTGTCCCGGCGGTAGCTCCTCGACCGTGTCCACGTCCACGCCGTCACTCACGTCCGCGCACTCGACGTGGACGACGTCGTGCGCCCGCAAATAGCTCCGCGCGCCTTCGTCTCCGCGCGCCGAGGCGATCACACCGGCCCAATGGGTCCGCCCGATCAGTACCGGATGCCCAGGCGCCCCGTCGTACGTCGCCCGCGCCAGCGCCCCGGGTCCCGCCTCCGCAAGAACCCGCCGTACCGCGACCCGCTGGACGCCGGGAACATCCACCGGCACGACGGCGACCGCGTCGACCTCGGAGTGTTCGTCGAGGAAGCTCAGTCCGGTGCGGAAGGACGCGCCCATCCCCTCGATCCAGTCCGTTGCCTCGATCACCTGCACCGGCTCGGCCGCCAGCTCGGCGCGCACCTCGTCCGCGGCGGCGCCGACGACCACAACCACGGGTGAGCACCCCGACTCGGTGAGTAAGCGCGCGGCCCGGACCACCCACGCCGTACCGTCGGCGTCGCGGACGAGCGCCTTCGGCCGGCCCATCCGGCGACCGGCACCAGCGGCGAGAACCAGGCCGGCAACCCCTGCGGTCTCCACAGCCGCAGCGTAGTGCGGCGGGGTCCACAGTGCGGGCAGTGCCGCGGTCCACGCGGCGCGGGAAGGTGGGCATGGGACGATGTCTGACGTGACGACGATGGCAGCAGGCTCGAAATCCCTTCCGTTGCTGTTCCTCGGCCAGAACACCGACCCGCACTCCGAGCGCGGCGTCGAGTGCCCGGGAGCGCTCCCGCCGGCCTCCGACCCGGACCTCGTGCAGCGGGCGCTGACGGCGAAGGCGGCGCTCGGCGACCAGGTCTTCGTGCTCGGGCACCACTACCAGCGCGACGAGGTGATCCAGTTCGCGGACGTCACCGGTGACTCGTTCAAGCTCGCCCGCGACGCCGCGGCCCGGCCGGACGCGCCGTACATCGTGTTCTGCGGTGTGCACTTCATGGCCGAGTCCGCCGACATCCTCACCAACGACGACCAGACCGTGATCCTGCCCGACCTCGCGGCCGGTTGCTCGATGGCGGACATGGCCCGGATCCAGCAGGTCGAGGCCGCCTGGGACGCGCTCGCCGACGCCGGCGTCGCCGACGTCACAGTGCCGGTCACCTACATGAACTCCAGCGCCGACATCAAGGCGTTCTGCGGCCGCAACGGCGGCGTCGTCTGTACGTCGAGCAACGCCGAGACCGCACTGAACTGGGCGTTCGAGCAGGGCGAGAAGGTGCTGTTCCTGCCCGACCAGCACCTCGGCCGCAACACCGCCGTCCGGCAGCTCGGCCTCGCGCTGGACGACTGCGTCGTCTACGACCCGCACAAGAAGGACGGCGGACTCACCCGCGAGCAGCTCGCCGCCGCGAAGATGATCTTGTGGCGCGGGCACTGCTCGGTGCACGGCCGCTTCACCGCCGAGTCGGTCGACGACGTCCGGGCCCGGGTCCCCGGTGTGAACGTGCTGGTGCACCCGGAGTGCCGCCACGAGGTCGTCACGAAGGCCGACCAGGTGGGCTCGACGGAGTACATCATCAACGCGCTCGACGAGGCCGAGCCCGGCACCTCCTGGGCCGTCGGCACCGAACTGAACCTGGTCCAGCGGCTCGCCAAACAGCACACCGACAAGAACATCGTCTTCCTCGACAAGACGGTCTGCTACTGCGCGACGATGAACCGCATCGACCTGCCGCACTTCGTCTGGGCGCTGGAGAACCTGGTCGCCGGCCAGGTGGTCAACCCGATCAAGGTCGACGCCGCCACCCAGCACTACGCCAAGGTCGCCCTCGACCGCATGCTCGCCCTCCCGGGCAAGACCGCCCGCGACTGATTCCTCCAGCCGGCGCGGCACTCCCCGGTCAGAAGCCGTCGAGGAACAGGCAGAACAGGTGGCCGTCGGGATCGCGCAGCACGCGGACACCCTCAGGCTGCGGCTGGTGCGACTCGACGGTGCCGGGTGCGCCACCGATCGTGCTGTCGTACTCGCCGGCCAGAACTCAGTCTGCCAGAGCTGGTTGGCTGGGTCAGTCGGCGGCGACGTGGGCCGGGGTGTACCACTGGGCGAGGAGGTCGGGGAGGCGGTCGGGGCCCCAGCGGTCCACCGGGGTGATGCGGTGCTGGAGGGAGGCGAGGCCGCGGGCGAGGTCGCCGACGACGTCGCCGTTCCAGGGGACGGTGACGCCTTCGCCGGGGCCGACGATGACCGCGGGGCCGCCGCGGGCGACGCAGACGACGGGGCAGCCGGAGGCCAGGGCCTCCGTGACTGCCCAGCCGGCGGCCTCGCGGAGGGCCGGAGCGAGCAGGGCGTCGGCGCGGAACATCGCGGCGAGCACCTCCTCGCGGGGCAGTGCGCCCATGAACTCGACGCGGTCGCGGACCCCGAGCTGGAGGGCGAGGCTCTCGGCGCGTCCCCAGTCGGGGCCGTCGCCGATGATGCGGAGTTCCCAGTTCGCGGCCTCGGGCCGGGCCAGTGCGCTGATCGCGAGCAGGACGCCCTTCCACGGGATCAAGCGGCCGACGAACAGCGCGGTCTGCACACCGGGCGCGCCGAACGGCTCGTACGGGCCGGAGGCGGTGAACCGCCGGATCGCGACGTTCGGCTGGACCACGATCTCGCGCGCATACCGGCGGAACGCCTCGGCGACATCGTTGTTCTGGGCAATCACCAGGTCGGCGGTGCGGGCCATCCGGCGACCGGTCGCGCGGCGCCGGATCCCGGTGTACCCGCGGCGGACCAGCTCGCCGACGACCCCGCGCGGGCCGAGCCAGTGCGCCATCGACAGTGGCGCGGTCGTCGATCCGCCGACCGGGCCCCAGATCACCTTCGCGGACGATGGCTCGACCACGCCGGCGCCCATCCAGTCCACCGCGAACGTCAGGTGGTGGATCACGTCGAACGAATGCTCCGCATGCAGCCGCCGCGCCGTCTGGCGGGCGAGGTTCTGCCAGAGCGGGTAGTACCAGTACACGTCCGACGGGCGGCGCCGCAGCCGCAGGATCCACGACGGCAGCTCCAGCGGTACGACGGTGAGCCCCGGAACCGGCCGCGCCGCGAGCTCGTCGGCGATCTCGTGCGCGAACTTGCCGCGAGTCAGCAGCCACACGTCGTGGTCGCGCGCCGCGGCCTTCGCCCACGCCCAGCCGGCGCCGGGCTCGGAACCGCCCGCCGGCCGGCAGGCGTACGCGCTGAGCAGGACCTTGGGCCGGCCAGGCATCAGCTCATCCCCTCCAGAAGCCTCCGCAGATCGGTGCTGGAGGTGGAGGCGGTGTACGGGAAGTAGTGAACCGATGCGCCGACCTCACCCAGCAGCCTCTCCAGTCTGGTCCCCTTTTCGGTTCCCTTCCAGTCGTCGCCCTTGAAGAGGATGTCGTAGCGCAGCTGCTGCCACATCTCGAACTTGTCGCTGGACCAGTCGCTGACCACCTCGTCGACCAGGTCGAGCGCCCGGATGACCTCCATGCGCTCCTCGTGCGGCACAACCGGTGGGCGGCCCTTGATCCGAGCCACCACATCGTCCTCGACGACACCGGCGATCAGGTGGTCGCAGTGCTCGCGGGCGCGACGCAGGATGTTCAGGTGGCCGATGTGGAACATGTCGTAGACCCCGGGTGCGTACCCGACGATCGCCATCAGGCCCGCACCCCCAGGGCGGCCATCTCGCGGTACCACTTCGCGATCGCGGCTGCCAGGAACAGCAGGTTCAGTGCCAGCAACGCGCCGTACAGCACGACGAACAGCGACGGCGTACCGAAGGCGAGGAAGACCAGGCAGAGGACGCCGTAGTCGGTCGGCGCGATGAGCAACGACTTCACGACCGAATCGCCACGCTGGTTGGGTTCTCCGGCGGCACCGTGGCGGCGCAGCTGGTCGATCAGGATCAGTCCGAAGAACAGCACCGACGACATGCACACGTACGCCAGCGGCACGAGCAGCACGAGATCGTTGTCAAAGGCATCGAAGCGGAAGAACGAGACCAGCACCGCACTGTGCAGCAGCACGATCTTCACCGCGTCGATCATGTGGTCGAGCCACTCCCCGAGCGGCGATCCGCCGCCGCGCAGCCGCGCCAGTTGGCCGTCCGCGGAGTCCAGCCCGTACCCCAGCACGAGCAGCGCGGTCACCGCCAGCGAAAGCCCGAACGACGGCCGAACCAGCGCGATCAGCAGGATCCCCGCGAGCGAACAGGCACCACTCGCGAGGCTGACCTGATTGGGCGTCCGCCGCGCGTGGAACGCCGCCGCCGCGAAGACGCGGCCGATCCGACGGTTCACGAACCGGGAGTACGCCGGCGTACCGGCCGAAGGCTTCTGTGCCTGGGACAACTGCGCGACAGTTGCTCGCAGCCCGCTCATGCGACGTTCGAGCTGCGCGACTGCCGCTGGTCGATCGCGGCGCGCAGGATCGTACTGCGCGACTCGCGGCCGGCGGGGAGGACAGTGAGCATCGTGGCAGGTACCCCGGTCAGCTCCGCGGCACCGAGGACGCCGTCGGTGCCGGTGGCGGCGAACACGGTCCGCACCTCCGGGACGGCGGACAGCCATCCGGGCGCAAGGTCGTCGACGGCAACGACCGCGTCGACACACCGCAGGTGCTGGACGATCTGCGCTCGCTCGAGCAGCGGCACGAACGGCCGCCCGCCCCACGCGGCTGCTGCCCAGTCGTCGGACAGCACCGCGACCACCAACCGGTCGCAGTGCCGCCGGGCCCGCTCCAGCACGTCGATATGACCGACGTGGAACAGGTCGAACGTCCCGGCCACGCAACCGACCAGCGGCAGCTCCCCTACGGCGCCACCCACGCCATCACCATCCCCCAACACCACTTCCTGAGCTCCCTCCGGTCCGGCGCTGCCCCCTGCACCGGCCGTGATCCTGTGCTTAGACTCCCGTGCGCGCCCGGCCGCTGGCGGAGTGCCGGGCGATCGCATCGGTGTAGATCCTTTCCGTGGCTGCCACGTCGCGCTCCGGTGTGAAGCGCTCCAGGTAAGCCTGACGGGCTCGTCCGCCGAAGGCTATCGAAGTCTCGGGATCAGCCACCAACCCGATCGCCTTTCGGAGCGCCTCCGGATCACCCGGGGCGGTGAGCGCACCGGTTTCCCCGTCGTCGACCAGCTCCGCCAGCGCACCGAGCCGCGACGCCACCACGGGCACGCCGTGCGCGAACGCCTCCACCACGACGAGCCCGAACGTCTCGTACGACCGGGCCGGTACGACGGCGGCGCGTGCCGACCGCAATTGCGCCATACCGTCCGCCCACGGTAGTTGCCCGAGCACCTCGATCGAGGGATCGAGCCGCGCCCGCTCCTCGGCCGCCGCCCGCAGCGGACCGTCGCCGATGACAACGAGCCGGCCGAGCCTGGAGTCCCAGGCCTCGAGCAGATCCGCGAACCCCTTGTCCTCGCTCAACCGGCCGAGGAACACCACCGCTTCCCCGGCACCATGTCGGACGGCTCCGGGGTCCGGTACGGCGTGCGGCTTCACCACGAACCGCTCCGGGTCGAACCCGGCCGCGACGTACCGCTCCGCGACGAACGCCGACGGTACGACGAACGTGTCGACGTACCGCTGCCACGTGTGCACGGTGTTGTGGACGCCGATGCTCAACGCCAGCGGAAGTGTCTGCACTCGCGAGTCTCGATAACACCCGTGCCGCACCGCGGGCAGCGGCAGCTTGCCGAGGCACGACTCACAGGGCCTGCCGTCGCGCTGGAGTACGGCGTTCGCGCAGAGCAGCCGGAAGTTGTGCAAGGTCGCCACGATCGGCAGGCCGAGCCGGTGCGCGGCCCGCAGGACGGAGGCGCTGAAGAGCGGGAACGTGTTGTGCACGTGCACCACATCGGGCCGCTGCGCCTGCAATAGCTTCGTTAAATCGCGTTCGGCCGAGAATGACCAAACGGAGCGAAACGGTAACAATGCGCGATCTTTTCGGCTGAATCCGGCGATGTCGTCGCTGTCCCGGGCGTAAAGGTCGACTTCATGTCCTGAGTTACGCAACAAATCAACCGTTTGTGCGACAACTGTGTTCTCACCGCTGGGTTGACCGGTTCGGTACCGGTTGTGCAGCATGGCGACCCGCATGGCACTACCTTAAGTCTCGCAGTGGCTACACCTGGTCTCGCCCGCCCCTCCCACTGAGGGAAATCAGGAGAGTTCATTGAGGAAGTTGTGGTTCGGAGCGCTCATCGCTGCGGCCGTCGCGATCGTTACGATCGCGGTGCCGGTGATCGCCCAGGAGAACAAGGCGACCCGAGCGGCGAAGGTCCAGGATCCCGAACAGGCCGCGGCCCGAGCCCTGCCCTCCCACCGGCCCGGCCGGACCACCCCCGCCACCACCGCTGCCCCACCGAAGACCTCGACCAAGCCGGGCTCGCCGATTACCACCGCGGTGCCGAAGAAGCCCGTGACGGCGCCGAGCAAGAAGCCGACCACGACGCCGACCACGACCGCCGAGCCCAAGCTGCCGAAGCCGCCCGTCGTCGACTCCGACGAGGCCGGGCCTGCCGTCGCGGGGCCGTGCTCGGGCGTCGTGATCAAGCCGGGCCAGGACGCGCAGTCGATCGTCGGCTCCAAGCCGGCCGGTACGACGTTCTGCTTCGCCGCCGGCCTGCACCGGATCGGCAAGACCATCCGCCCGAAGGCCAACCAGGTGCTCGCCAGCGCGCAACGCGCCGTACTGAGCGGCTCGGTGCCGTTGACCGGATGGACCAAGTCCGGGTCCGCCTGGATCGTGCGTGGCGCACTCCCGTCGGCGTACGGCAAGAGCGGTGAGTGCGAGGACAACAAGGCGAACATCTGCCACCTGCGGGAGCAGTTGTTCCTCGACGGTACGCACCTGAAGCGGGTCGGCAGCCTGGCCGCGGTCAAGGCCGGCACGTTCTACGCCGACTACGCGGCAAACGCGATCTACCTCGGCAGCGACCCGGCCGGTCATGAGGTCGAGATGTCGAAAACGGCGACCGCGATCGAGTCCAACGCGAACGGCGTCGTCGTCCGCGGCCTGACCATCGAGCATTTCGCCAGCGCGCCGCAGGCCGGTGCGCTGGTGTCCGGCCCGGGCTGGAAGGTGACCGCGAACGACGTCCGCTGGAACCACGCGGTCGGCGTGATGCTGGTCGACGCCGACAACGCGAAGATCGACAAGAACCTGATCCACCACAACGGCCAGCTCGGCCTCGGCCAGTACAGCTCGGCCGCGGCGGCCGTGACCCGCAACGTGATCAGCGCGAACAACACCGACGGCTTCTGGATCGCCGACTGGGAGTCCGGCGGGATCAAGTCCACCCGCTCGTCCGGCACGGTCAGCGGCAACGTGATCAAGGGCAACCTGGGTGTCGGCATGTGGGCCGACGTCGCCGATGACGGCCGGGTGATCAGCGGCAACCAGATCATCGGCAACGCCGCGGACGGCATCCGGTACGAGATCAGCCGCAACGGCACGATCGAGGGCAACACGATCACCGGCAACGGGTTCGGCACCGGGCGTGGATCCGGTACGTCGCTGTGGGACGGCGGCGGGATCAACGTGAACACGTCGTCCGGCGTGACGATCAAGGGCAACCGGGTCGCGGGCAACGTCAACGGCGTCACGATCCAGTCCCGGACTCGCGGCAGCGGCCCGTGGGGGACGTACCTGCTGCGTGACGTCCAGGTCAGCGGCAACACGATCGAGATGACCGGCGGTACGGCCGCGACCGGCATGGTCCAGAACTCCGGCGCCGAGGTTCCGGCCGGTGAAGTGGTGTTCACCGGCAACAAGTACGTGCTCGACGACCTCGGCACGCAGCGGTTCGCCCGATTCGGCGCCAAGCTGACCGCCTCCGGGTGGCGCCAGGCCGGCCTGGACACGATCGGCAGCTTCCTCGCCAACTGACGCTTTGAGCCTGCCATGGGCACCGGCTGAGCGTGATCGGTTGCTTGCACATCGCAACATATTTGTGCGCTACGTATTGCCATGACTACGTGACGTGGGAGTAACCTGCGTAGCGAAGCCGCGCCATGGGGGGTGCGCCCAGGGCTACCTGTGCCACCGGAGGCTCCGCTATGAGAACAGCTCTACTGGCAGTTGTTGCAGTCGGCACCGGACTGGTTGCCGTCGGCCCGCTGCCTGCGAACAGTGCGCCGATCGGCGACGACTGGACGGTCACCACGTCCGCGCCGGCCGCATCCACTCCGCCGGCGGACGGTTCCTTCCGAACCGGGCCGGAACTCGCGCCCGCGTGCACCGGCGTACCGATCCGGACCGCCGACAACGCCGCCGAGGTCGTCGCCGATCATCCGACCGGTACGACGTTCTGCTTCACCGCCGGACTGCACCGGATCCGGGACACCATCCGCCCGAAGGCCGGCCAGGTCCTCGCCAGCGACCAAGGCGCCGTGCTGACCGGGTCCGTCCGGCTCACCCGCTGGTCCGCGTCCGGCAAGGCTTGGGTCACCACCGGCGTCCTGCCGCCGGCGTACCCGAAGACCGGGCAGTGCGAGGACAACCAGGCGAACATCTGCTACCTGCGAGAGCAGGTCTTCCGCGACGGCAAACACCTGACCCGAGTGCCCAGCCGCGACAAGGTTGCCCCCGGCACCTTCTATGCGGACTATGCGGCGAACGCCGTCTACCTGGGCGACACTCCGGTCGGGCACGCGATCGAGATGTCCAGCACCCCGACCGCGATCGAGCCGGGTGGCAACAACGTCACGGTTCGCGGCCTGACCATCGAGCACTTCGCCACGCCGCCGCAGGGCGGCGCGGTCGTCCTCGGCCTGGGCTGGAAGGTGTTCGCGAACGACATCCACTGGAACCACGCGGTCGGGGCGATGCTGGTGAACGCCGACGGCGCCGTCCTCGAGAGGAACCGGATCCACCACAACGGTCAGCTCGGCGTCGGGCAGTACAGCACGCTGCGCGGCACGATCTCGGCGAACGAGGTCAGCGGCAACAACACCGACGGGTTCTGGATCGCGGACTGGGAGTCCGGCGGCATCAAGACCACCTGGTCGAACGGCGGCTGGGTGACCGGCAACCTGATCAAGGACAACCGTGGCATCGGCCTGTGGAGCGACGCGTACGACGAGAACCGGACCTTCGGCAACAACCACATCGTCGGCAACGCGGCCGACGGGATCCGCTACGAGATCGGCCGCAACGGCGTGATCGCGGACAACGTGGTTTCGGGCAACGGATTCGGCACCGGCCGCGGATCCGGTACGTCGCTGTGGGACGGCGGCGGGATCAACGTGAACACCTCGTCGAACGTGCAGGTCCGCGACAACGTGGTGGCGAACAACGTCAACGGCATCGCGATCCAGTCCCGGACCCGCGGCTCCGGGCCGTGGGGCACGAACCTGCTCCGCGGCATCGTTGTCTCCGGCAACCAGGTGACGATGCGCGGCGGGACCGCCGCCACCGGCATGGTGCAGAACTCCGGTGCGGCGATCCCGGACGGCGAGGTGTCGCTGAACGGCAACACCTACATCCTCGACAGCCTCACCGTCGAGCGCTTCCAGAAGACCGGGCGCTGGTTCACCGCGAAGCAGTGGCAGGCCACCGGCCAGGACACCACGAGCGTCTTCACGATCGGCAAGGCCGTGCTCGACGCGACCGGCATCCTGACCGTCCTCGGTCCGCCCAGCTGAGGGTCAGGCGAGCAGCGCGGCGGCGTGGTCGATCAGCAGGTCCCGGAAGGCGGCCGAGTCACGCAGGTCGGGCGTGAAGATCGAGTCGACCGCGAGCAGGGCGTCGACCAGCTTGGCCGGCTCGCTCACTCCCGCGACCGCCGCCTGCAGCCGGTCGGCCTGCGGATCGTCGATGTCGGGCGTCTTCGACACGTAGACCATCCAGGCGGCGACCGCGAGCGAGATGATCCGCGGTTCGGCGCCGG
This sequence comes from Kribbella sp. NPDC048915, assembly GCF_040649595.1. Lineage (NCBI taxonomy): Bacteria > Bacillati > Actinomycetota > Actinomycetes > Propionibacteriales > Kribbellaceae > Kribbella > Kribbella sp. NPDC048915. Next base: position 48,180 of record NZ_JBEZFT010000012.1, read on the forward strand.
CCGCGAGCCGGTCGCGGACGGTACCGAGCATGCGGACCGGCAGCTTGACCGAGCCGTCCATCGCGACCTGCCGGGTGCGGTGCTTCAGCGCCGGGTTCTCGAACCGCTCGAGCACGCTCGCGCCGTACGCCGTCAGGTCCAGCCCGTCCGGTGGTGTCAGCGTGGGTACGACGTCGTCGGTCATCAACTGCCGCGCGAGCGCGCCGAGTTCGTCGTCGCGCACCGCCTCGGCGATCGTCTCGTACCCGCGCAGCGCACCGAGGTACGCGAGCATCGAGTGGGTGGCGTTGAGCATCCGCAGCTTTGCCTGCTCCCACGGCGCCACGTCCGCGGTCAGGACGGCGCCGCCGCGCTCCCAGGCGGGACGCGCACCGGCGAAGTCGTCCTCGATCACCCATTGCAGGAACGGTTCCGCGACCACCACGGCCTCGTCCCGGACACCGAGCATCCGAGCGGCCTCGTCGCGGTCGGCGTCGGTGGTCGCCGGGACGATCCGGTCCACCATCCCGGCCGGGAACCGGGTCGCCTCGAACGCCGGCGGCAGCTTGCCGAGCGCATCGAAGTAGTCGGTCACCAGCTGGCGCAGGAAGGGGCCGTTGGACACCAGGTTGTCGCAGGACAGGATCGTCAGCGGTTCGTCCCGGCGCGCGATCGCCGCCGCCAGCTGGCCGACGACCGTCCGCGGCGGGCGACCGGTGAGGTCCGCCTGGATCTCCGGGTCGGCCAGATTCAGCCCGTCGCCGGCCGCGCGGTACCCCTTCTCGGTGACCGTCAGCGTGACCACGGACACCGCCGGGTCGGCCATCCGCGCGACCACCGCCTCCGGGTCCTCGGGCACCGTCAGCACCTCGCGGACGCTGCCGATCACCTGGATCGACGGCTCACCGAGACCGCGCTCGAGCACGGAGTACAGCCCGTCCTGCGGTGCCAACTGGTCCCGCACTGTCGTGGACCGCTGGCTGACTCCGGCGATCCCCCACCGGGTGTCCCCGGTCTCCACCGCCGCCCGCTCGGTGACAACCGCCTGGTGCGCCCGGTGAAACGCACCGATCCCGAGATGGACGATGCCGACGGACAGCGCCCGCGGATCGACCGCAGGAGCAACGGGCAGATTGGTAAGACTCAGCCTGTTCAAGCGACAGCACCTTTCAGTGGCGGTGGTCAGTGCGAAGGGCGGTGGTCAGTGCGAGGGGCGTCGGTCGGTGCGTGGCGCCGGCCCGGTGGAGTCGCGGACGATCAGCTCGCCTTTGAGCTCGTCCTGGTGCGCGACCGGCCTGGTGTAGCCGAGCCCGTCAGGGGCGTCGAGGACGGTGAGGAGCAGTTCGACGGCGATCCGGCCGGCTTCCTGTTTCGGGAGGCGGATCGTGGTCAGCGCGGGCCGCGCCATCCCGGCCATCGCGATGTCGTCGACACCGACCACGCTCAGATCGGCCGGTACGGAGATTCCGCGGCTGTGCAGGCGGGCCAGAAGGCCGATCGCGACCAGGTCGTTGTACGCCACGACGGCCGTCGCGCCGGTGGCGACCACCTGGTCCGCGGCCGCCACCCCACCTTCGTACGTCGGCGCGAAGTTGCCGACCGGGACGAGCCTCGCGCGCAGCGAGTCGGCGGCGTTGCGCAGTCCGAGACCGCGGTGCTGCGTTGACCACGACGTGGCCGGACCACCGACCCACGCGATCTTGCGGTGGCCGAGGGCGACGAGGTGGGCGACGGCCTGACGCATGCCGTCCTCGTTGTCGTACGCGACACCGGGCAGACCCGCAGCGCTGCGGTTGACCAGTACGACGGCGGCGTCCTGCGCGATCGCGACCAGTTCGTCGTCGTCGACTCGCGGCGAGCAGAGCACGATACCGTCGACCTGCTTCGCGAGCGCCCGGACCAGGCCGGCCTCGGCGGACGGGTCCTCGTCGGTGTCGGCGACGAAGACGGCGACGTCGTGGTGCCGGGCACGCGCCTGCACCCCCTTGGTGAGGCTGGCGAAGAACGGGTTCGCCAGATCGGGGACGACGAGACCGATCGTGCCGGTGCGGCCGGTGATCAGGCCGCGGGCGGCGCGGTTCGGCGCGTAGCCGAGCTGTTCGACGGCCGCCGCGACGCGAGCCCGGGTGGCCGGGTTGACCATCTCCGGCAGCGAGAGCGCCCGCGAGACCGTGGACGGCGAGACGCCGGCCAACCGCGCCACGTCCCGGATCGTTGCCGCCATGGTGGTCTCCTCCGAGGGTCGCGATCGAGTTTGCAATCGGTTGCAGCTCGTGTCAAGAATGCCTGCCACCGCCCGCTGCCGGGTGCGGACACGCTCGTGGACACGCCCTTGTGCGGACAAGGCTCCCACTGCAATCCTTTGCAGCATCGTTTCAGCACTGTGCCAGCCCGGTTCCTGAGCCGCTCATCGGAGGATCCATGTCGAAGGCCCTGCAGCCTCATCCGGACCGCGCCCTGCCGGCCGGTCCCGCCCGCGACGTCGCCCGCCGGATCCACGCCGCGACCAAGGACCTGCCGCTGCTCTGCCTGCACGGTCACGTCGACATCGGGCTGTTCGCCTCCGACGCGCCCTTCGGCAACCCGGCCGAGCTGCTGGTCGTCCCCGACCACTACGTGACCCGGATGCTGGTCTCCCAGGGCGTCGCCCCCGACGCGCTCGGACTGCCCCGCCGCGACGGCCGGCGGACCGCCGAGCCGAGGGAGATCTGGCGTGCGTTCTGCGCGAACTGGCACCTGTTCCTCGGCACACCGAGCCGCTACTGGCTGGAACACGAGTTCGCCGAGGTGCTCGGGCTGACCACCCACCCGTCCGCGGAGACCGCCGACGAGCTCTACGACCAGATCATGGCGCGCCTCGCCGAGCCCGAGTTCCGGCCGCGGGCGCTGCTCGACCGGTTCAACATCGAGCTGATCTCCACCACCGACGCGGCCACCGACGACCTCGCCCAGCACGCGGCTCTGGCTGCGGACCTGCCCGGCCGGGTCGTGCCGACGTTCCGCCCGGACGCCGTCGTCCACGTCGACCGCGACGGCTGGCCCGGACTGATCGAGCAGCTCGGCGCACTCGCCGACGTCGACACCTCGACGTACGACGGTTACCTCGAAGCACTCCGTCACCGGCGGCAGGCGTTCGTCGCGGCCGGTGCGCGGGCGACCGACCACGGTCACCTCAGCGCCGCCGCCGTACCGCTGACCGACGCGGAGGCGAGCCGGATCTACACCGGTGCGTTGAAGGGCGACGTCACCGCAGCGGACGCGGCCGCGTTCGCGGGGCACATGCTCTACCAGTCGGCGGTGATGTCGGCCGAGGACGGGCTGGTCATGCAACTGCACCCAGGCGTCCTGCGCGACCACGATCCGGCGATCTTCGCGACATACGGGCCGGACCAGGGCCACGACATCCCGGTCGCGACCGAGTTCACCCGGTCGCTGCGGCCACTGCTCGAGCGGTTCGGGCACGCCGAAGGCTTCCGGCTGGTGCTGTTCACCGTCGACGAAACCGTCTACTCGCGGGAGCTGGCGCCACTGGCCGGCGTCTACCCGGCGGTGCGGCTCGGGGCACCGTGGTGGTTCCTCGACAGTCCTGACGGCATGCGACGGTTCCGCGAGCTCGTCACGGAGACGGCCGGGTTCTACAACATGAGCGGGTTCGTCGACGACACCCGCGCGTACCTGTCGATCCCGGCCCGCCACGACCTCGCCCGCCGCATCGACGCCGGCTACCTGGCGAACCTCGTCGTCCAGCACCGCCTCGACGAGGACAACGCCGTCGAGGTCGCCCGTGCCCTCGCCTACGACCTTGCGAAGGACACCTACCTGTCCTGACCCCGCATCGACCCTACGGGGCGTCGCGCCGTACCGAACCGGGTGCCGGGTAGGGTCCCGGGAGTCTGGTACGGCGGGGGTGGCTGGAAGGGACGTGGATGAGGCGTGGGGCTGTCGCGGCGACTGGTGCCGCGGTATTGCTGTTGGCGGGCTGTTCGAACTCCGACAGCTCGCCCGAACCATCGAAAGCCGCAACGCCGACCGTCACGGTGACGGTGCCAACCGCTCCACCGGCCGCGGCCGCGGCTGCCCTCGGACCGACCGGACCCAGTACGGCGAAACCGTGCAAAGGCACCGTCATCGCCGTCGGCGTCGACCCGCAACCCGTGATCGACACCGCACCCGAGGGCGCGACGTTCTGCTTCGCGAAGGGCGTGCACCGGCTCACCAAGCCGATCCGGCCGCGCACCGGTGACACGCTCGCCGGGGAACCAGGCGCGATCCTCAGCGGCGCCGTCCGCCTGACCGGATGGCAGCGCACCGGCAACGCCTGGGCGGTCCGCGGCGTCCTGCCGGCGCCGTACCCGCTCAAGGGCCAATGCGAGGACAACCAGGCCAACCCCTGCCGGCTCGGCGAGCAACTGTTTGCCGACGGCAAGCACCTGACCCGCGTGATGAGCCTGGCGCAGGTCAGGCCCGGGGCCTTCTACGGCGACTACCGCAGCAACACGGTGTACGTCGGTGACGACCCCACCGGCCACGCGCTCGAGATGTCGCGGACCCAGACCGCGATCGACAAGAGCGCCGACGACGTGACCGTCACCGGCCTGACGATCGAGCGGTTCGCCAGCCGCCCGCAGGCCGGTGCGCTGCAGGTCGGCCGGGGCTGGACGGTGACCGCCAACGAGGTCCGCTGGAACCACGCCGTCGGCATCATGGTGATCGAGGGCGACAACACCGAACTGAGTCGCAACACGGTCGCCGACAACGGCCAGCTCGGCATCGGGCAGTACAAGTCGGCCGGTGTGAAGATCACCGCGAACCTGGTCACCCGCAACAACACCGACGGCTTCTGGATCGCCGACTGGGAGTCCGGCGGCATCAAGTCCACGCGGTCGTCGGGCGAGGTGCGCGACAACGACATCGTCGCCAACCGCGGTATCGGGATGTGGAGCGACATCGCGGAGTACGACCGCCGGATCACCGGCAACCGGATCCGCGACAATGCCGCCGACGGCATCCGGTACGAGATCAGCTACGCCGGCGTCATCGACCAGAACGTCGTCGAGCGCAACGGCTTCGGCACCGGCCGCGGCTCCGGCGGCTCGCTCTGGGACGGCGGCGGCATCAACGTCAACACGTCGTCCGACGTCGAGGTGCGCGGCAATCTGATCCGGGACAACCGCAACGCGCTGTCGATCCAGTCCCGGACCCGCGGCGACGGCCCACGCGGTACGTACGTCCTGCGCAATGTGCTGGTCGAGGGCAATCTGGTCGTGATGACCGATGCCGCGTCGACCCTCGGCGTCGTGGAGAACAAGCGCTCCCCCGTGCAGCCCGGCGCGGTGACGTTCCGCCGCAACAGCTACCAGGTGGCCGGCGGCAAGGAGCGATTTGCGTTCCGCGGCAGGACGATGTCCTGGTCGCAGTGGCAGGAGTCCGGCTTCGACAAGGACTCCGTGAACAGCTGACTCACTGCGGAGCCGGCACTCGCTGGCGACGGCGTAATCGGTCGGCGTCGCAGATGGCCGCGGCGACCAGCAGGTGCACGGTCATCGAGGACAGGTCGGACAGCCCGCTCTCGTTGAGCGAGGCAGCCGTGACGTACCCGAGCAGCAGCGCGCCACAGGCCCGGATGTACGGCGTGGGCGCGCGCAGCACCGACACCCACGCGACGATCAGCGCGACCGCCACGATCGCGACCGCGAGCAACCCGGTCTCCCAGTACAGCCCCAGCCAGCTGTTGTCGATCGCCATCACGTCGATGTCGCCCTCGCCGCGCCGGAGCAGGACCCGCTTGTTGCCCAGACCGTGGCCGATGATCGCGGTCTGCAGCGACACCTTCTCCTCGAGGACCGCCTGCCAGCTCGTCGTCCGGCCGCTCAGCGAACTGATCTGCTGCGTTCCCTGCCCGCGCAGCAGCCACGTACGCAGCGAGTCGATGGTGAGGAAGGCCAGGCCGAGCAACGCCGGTACGGAGAAGCTCAGGAGCCGGCCGGTCCAGGTCTTGCGCGTGATGACCAGCGCGATCACCAGACCGAAGGCGACCGCGGCCGCCGAGGTCCGGGTCCGGCTGGCCGCGACCAGGACCCCGCCCAGCCCGATCAACGTCACGGCGGGCAGCGTCGCGAGCTTCCGGCTGAACCATCCGATCAGCGCCAGCCCCAGCAGGATCGCGCCGACCTCACCGACCCGCGGCGGCAGCATCGGGATGATGACACCCTGCAGGCGGTAGCCGTTCCCGAGCGAGCGCAGTGGACGCCACGCCTCCGACGGCGCGTACGCCAGGCTCATGACGACAGTCGCCGCCAGCAACAGATGCGCCCAGAGGTGGGCCCGCACCAGCCGCTCCGGAACCCGGACCAAGGGCCGCCAGAGCAGGAACACCAGCAGCAGGCCGATCAGGAACCGGGCCAGCCGGGTCAACGGTCCCATCGGCTCGGCCAGCAGGAACGCGGTCCCCGACGCGAACAGCACGTACATCACGTACAGCCAGCTGGACGGATTCACCCGCGTCCGGAAGCCGGGCTTGGTCGCCGCCAGCGCCACCAGGAACACCGCGCCGAGCAGCAGGCCCTTCGCGATGCTGTTGGTGGATCCGGTCGTCCCCTGCGGCGCCGCGACCCGCGACGACCACGGCTGCACACCGAGCACGAACAGGCACCACAGCAACAACCAGAACCAGGCCGGCCGCTCGTTCTCACCCTCGACGGTGCCCGGCACCGCCGGCGCCAACCGCATTGGTCCAGACAGTGGTCCAGACGGTGGTCCAGACGGCGATGCAGTCCTTCGCCCGGTCATCGCCATCAGCGCGTCGGCGTACCCGAGTCCAGCGGCTGGAAGTTCACCGGGATGCCGAGGGTCTCGTCCTGCGGCGCGGCGCCGATCAGGACGACGCCCAGCACCGGCGCGCCGGCGAACTGCAGCGCACCGGTCAGCCGCGCGACGTCCATTTCCTTGTCGAGACCGACCTGGATCACCAGTACCGACGCCTCGACCGCCGCCGCGAGCGGAGCGATCCCGTGCCGGCCGACGGACGCGGGTCCGTGGATCACGACCGAGTACCCGGGTGGCAGATCCGCGACGATGCCCGGCACCAGCGACGGGCCGACCGCTTCGGCGTTCTCCTCGTGGTTCAGCCCGGGCGGCAGTACGTACAGGTCCGCGACGGTGCCCGGACGGAACAGCTTGCGAGCCCGGATGGCACGGGTCGCGGCCGGTTCGTTCACCAGGTCGGTGAGGCCTTCGTGGCCGGTGAGGTGCGGGAGCACCGGCGGACCTTCGATGTCGGCCAGCACGAGCAGCGTCTCGCGCCCGTCGCGGGCGTTGGCCTCGGCCATCGCCAGCGCGATCCCCGCCGAGTTCGGGGTCGGCGACGCGGACACCACCAGCAGTGCGCCCGGACCGCCACCGGCATACGCCCGCGGGTTCAGCTCGCGGCGGGCCAGCGCGCCGCTGGCCTCGGCGCCGAGCGCGGTGATCTCGTACTGCGGGAGCTCCGGGGCGTACCGCTGCCAGAACCGGCGCCGGTTCCCCTCCGAGGCCGCGATCACCGGCGCGGTGGCCGCGCGGGCCGCCTGGTCGCGGGTCAGGATGTACGGCGTCAGGTGCGAGCGCAGCAACGCCAGACCGAAGCCGAGCACCAGGCCCAGGATGCCGCCGACGAGAATGTCGCGGGCGACCATCGGCGACGAGCTGGCGGTGTCGGTCGTTGCCGGCGTCACCAATTGGCTGCCCGCACCGACCGTCGCCAGCGCCTTGAGCATCGCGGCCGCGTCGTCTGCGGCCTGCCGCGCCTCGGTCGCCAGCCCGACGCGCTGGTCGCGCAGCGCGGCCGCGGTCTGGTTGTCACCGCGGCCGACCGCCTCGTCGATCTGGCTGACCAGGCTGCGGGACTGCTGGGTCGCGGTCTTCGACCGGGCCTGGGCCTGCTCGGCCAGGTTGGTGAGCAGTGCCTTGGCCTCGGCGTTGCGCTGCGCCAGGTAGATGGTTGCGATCGCGTTGGCTCGGTCGACCGCCTGCTGCGCGGTCGGACCGTCGGTGGTGACCAGGTACGCGTTGTCGGTGACCGCCTTCACCCGGGTCACCGCGGCCAGGTCCTGCACGGTCTGGTCGTCGTCCGGCAGCCCGAGACCCTTCACGACCGCCTTCAGCAGCGTCGGACTGGCCATCACGCGGGCCTGCGTCTCGGCCGGGAGGTCCATCCCGAGCGGACCGCTCTTGTCCGCGGAGGTGGACAGCTTCCCGACCAGCGCCGGCGGCACGGCCGGGCCGATCACCAGTTGACTCGAAGCCGTCCAGCGCTCGGTCTGGGACAGCGCGAACACCGAGGCGCCGAGGAGGCCGAGCACGATGCAACCCAGGATCAGCCACTTCTGCCGCAGCAGTGACTGAGCGGTTTCCCGCCAGACCACGGTCCCCGGTTCCATCGACTACCTCACTCCGCTCGGCGCCAGCGCCCCAGGATATCCACAGGTTCGGACGGACGCTCACGCGATGGCGCTGTTGTGCCCTACTCTCTTCCCCGGGGGAGCATCACCGCTGTCAAAGCAGTCAGAGCTGCGTGAGCAGTGCGAACTGCACGGCGCCGCCCGCGCCGCACATGTCCAAGGGGGGACATCGCTACATGACAAGACGACGGCTGTTCACGCGCCTGGGGATCGTGGGCACCTTGCTCGCCGGAGCGCTGGTGGTGACACTGGCGCCACCCGCGCAAGGCATCGAGGCGTCGCTGTCGGCGACCACCAGCCCGGCCTGGCAGACCAACGCCAGCGTCCAAGGCATCGCGGTCGCCGACGGTAAAGCGTACGCCGGAGGCCGCTTCACCACCGTTCGCCCACCGGGTGCCGCGCCAGGCACCGGTGAGGTCGCGCAGGCGTACCTGGCGGCCTTCGACGCGACCACCGGCGACCTGGTCACCGCGTTCAACCCGGTGCTGAACGGTCAGGTCTACGCGGTCGCCGCGTCCGCGGACGGCTCCCGGATCTTCGTCGGCGGCGACTTCACCAAGGTCAACGGCCAGACCCGGAACCGGATCGCCGCCTTCGACACCGCCACCGGCGCCCTGGTTTCGAACTGGAAACCGTCGGTCTCGTATCGCGTCAAGACGATCGCGGTGTCCGGTACGACGGTGTACTTCGGCGGCTCGTTCGGCCTGGTCAACAACCAGGAGCGGCTGCGCCTCGCGGCCGTCACCACCGACACCGGCACGTTGTTGCCCTGGGCCCCCGCGGTGAACGGCGACGTGTACGCGGTCGATGCCGCCGACGACGCGTCGAAGGTGTACGCCGGCGGTCAGTTCAGCACCGTCAACGGCACGAACCAGAACACCGTCACCAGCCTCGACCCGCTCACGGGTGCGGTGCTCCCGTTCCCGGGCGCATCCGCCGTACCGCCGCCGAACGGGTCCTGCAAGACCCGGGTGAAGGCCATCGACGCGAGCGGCGACACGGTGTACTTCGGCAACGGCGGCGACGGCGGCGGGTGCTTCGACGGCACCTGGGCGGCCGACATCGCGACCAACACGCTGAAGTGGAAGAACGAGTGTCTCGGCGCGACCGAGGCGATCAAGGTCGTGAACGGCTGGCTGTACAAGGGATCGCACGCACACGACTGCGCCAACCAGGGCGCCGGCGGCTTCCCGCAGGGCTTCGGCTACCGCTTCCTGCTGACCGAGAACCTCGCCGACGGCACGCTCGGCCCGTGGTTCCCGAACACCGACGCCGACCCGAACAGCGCGACCAACGTCGGCCCGCTCGCGTTCGCGACCGGCGGCGACGACCTGTGGGTCGGCGGCGACTTCCTGAACGTGAACGGCACCGGCCAGCAGGGTCTGACCCGCTTCACCGACGCGGCCCCTGGTGCGGCCCCCGCCAAGCCCGCCAAGCTGCGGCCGTACAGCGTGCGGCCGGGCGTCGTACAGATCCACTTCCCGACCGTCGTCGACAACGACGACAGCACACTGACCTATCGGCTGCTCAAGGGCTTCAGCAACACCACGATCGCGACCTGGACGGCGAAGTCGACGCCGTGGGACCGGCCGTGGCTGAGCTACACCGACACGTCGTCGGCGCCCGGCGAGGAGACCAACTACCGCGTCGAGGTCACCGACGGGAACACCACGCTGCGCGGCAACTATTCCGACCCGATCACGGTCGCCTCGACGGCGTCCACGGCGTACGACCAGATCGTCGCCGCGGACGGGCCGCAGGCGTACTGGCGACTCGGCGAGCCGGTGGGCACGACGACCTCCGTCGACTCCTCCGGGCAGAGCAACAACGGCACGTTCACGGGCGTCACGCTCGGCGCGGCCGGCGCGATCGCGGGCAACACCGCCGCGACGATCAGCACCACGAGCGGCCGGATGGTCGGCGAGAAGGCGTACAGCATGCCGCAGCAGTTCACGGTCGAGGCGTGGGTCAAGCAGAGCGGCCTCAACCGCGGCGGCCGGATCATCGGCTTCGGCAACTCCCGGACCGGCAACAGCACCGGCGGTGGCGACCGAATGCTGTACATGCGGACCAACGGCTCGATCGTGTTCGGCGTCAACGACGGCACGCAGCGCACGCTGACCAGCACCTCGGGCAAGAACAACGGGCAGTGGCACCACGTGGTCGGTACGTACGACAACGGCAGCATGAAGCTGTACGTCGACGGTGTCCTGTCCGGCAGCGCCCAGGTCGGCCAGGCGTCGCTGTACTACGGCTGGTGGCGGATCGGGTATGACCTCGGGAACTCCTGGCCCGGAGGCGGTGCGACGCAGACCGGGATGGGGATCGACGAGGCCGCCGTGTACCCGTACGCACTGACGCCGCTGCAGGTGCAGACGCACTACGCGGCACGGTGAAAGTTCGGGCCCGAACGTAAGAGTTCTGTAAGGAAAACAAGGCGAAAAGGCGTCTCCAGCACAAAGTCATAACGTGGGCGGGAGGCCCGTTCCGATGGGCCTCCCGCAGCGCTAAGGTCCTTCGCTGGTGCGTGTATGAGGCGCGCACTGACTGACCCCCGCCCAGTCGAAGGACACCCCACACAAATGAAGAAGCTCGTGCTGGCCGCCGTCACCGTCGTGGCCGTGGTGGCCGCAGCGTTGATTCCGTCCGGACCTCCGGTGGAGGCGGCTGCCCCCGGCTTCGCTTCCGCGGTCTCCGCGATCAAGCAGCCGTCCTGGCAGACCAACAACAGCGTGAACGCGCTGGCGATCGCCGGCAACACCGTGTTCGCCGGCGGTCTGTTCACCCGGCTCCGGCAGCCCGGGAAGGCGGCCGGCCAAGCGCCCGAGACGGTCCGCACGTACGTCGCCGCGTTCGACCGCACCACCGGCAAGCCGACCGGTTTCGCGCCGACCCTGAACGGTCCGGTCTACGCGATCGCCACCAGCCCCGACGGCAAGTGGGTCGTGATCGGCGGCGACTTCACCACCGTCAACGGCATCCGGCGCAGCAAGATCGCGATGTTCTCGGTCGTCACCGGCAAGCTGGTCGCCGCCTGGGACCCGGTGGTCTCCGCCCGGGTCAAGGCACTGGCGATCTCCGGCAGCACCGTCTACATCGGCGGCGCGTTCCGCGCCATCGACGGCACCACCCGCAACCGGCTGGGCGCCGTCCGCCTGCTCCAGGGCGACCTCCTGCCGTGGAACCCGGACGCGAACAACGACGTGTACGCGATCGATGTGTCCGACAACGGCACCCGGGTGTTCGCCGGCGGCCCGTTCAGTACGATCAACGGCAAGGACCATTACTCGCTCGCGATGCTGAACACCACGACCGGTGCGGCGTTCTCCTTCCCGGCCGCGGCCGCGATCCCGAAGCCGACTCCGACGTGTACGACGCGAGTCAAGGACATCGACACGCTCGGCGACAAGGTGTTCGTGTCCAACGGTGGCGACGGCTCCGGCTGCTACGACGGCGTACTGGCCGCGCAGGTCTCGACCGGCAAGCTGCTGTGGAAGAACAACTGCCTGGGCGCCACCGAAGCGATCAAGGCGATCGGCAACTGGGTCTACAAGGGCTCGCACGCGCACAACTGCACCTCGTCGCCAAACGGCTTCCCGGACGGCACCGGCACCCACTACCTGCTGGTCGAGAGCGCGATCAACGGCAACATCGGCCCCTGGTTCCCGAACACCGACGCCAACCCGAAGAGCACCACCAAGGTCGGCCCGCTGGCGATGGCCGGTACCGACAGCGACCTGTGGGTCGGCGGTGACTTCCTGCACGTGAACGGCCAGATCCAGGTCGGCATCGCCCGCTTCACCAACGCCGCCGGCGGCGCGTACCCCGCCAAGCCGAAGGCCCCGACCCTGGTCGCCACCACCGCCGGCCGCGTCTACGTCAGCTACCCCGACGTGTACGACTTGGACAACCTGACGCTGACCTACAACGTCTTCCGCGGCACCGCCAACATCGGCTCGAACCGCTACACGTCGTACTACTGGCAACCCCGCAAGACCTACCAGGTAGTCGACCGCGGCCTCGCCCGCGGCTCCACATACACCTACCACGTAGAAGTCCACGACGGCCGCAACATCGTCAAGGGCCCCAACGCCTCGGTAAAGGTCCCCTGACCACCCCACCGAGACCCCCACTGTGGCCGGGCCACTCGACCCACCACTGCCGCGCGAACCCAGCACCGGGGGATCCGGGTCTTCTGACGCATGTGTGGCTCAGAAGACCCGGCCCATCCTGCCTTCGTCGACCCGCAGGAGCAGTTCGGCACGTCGACCCGAATACCCTTGCGCTCCCCTCGCGGAGGCACCGCGCCGTCGAACCGGCATCCGTACCAGCGCCTCCACCTAGTGACGATGCCGCCAGCCAGGACGAACCCTGCACATCCCCCAAGGACCTTGCACAACAAATACCTTGACCAAGGTCCCCCGTGGCTGTGGAAGGCCGCACGTGGCTGTGGAAGGTCACGCGTGGTTGTGGAAGGTCACGCGTGGTTGTGGAAGGTCACGCGTGGTTGTGGAAGGTCACGCGTGGTTGTGGAAGGTGCCGCGTAGGTGGGCAGGGGGCCATACTCGCCCCTCGCCGGCCATGCTCGCCCTCGCCGGCCAACGGGGACGTGGCGGGTGAGCCCTGGTGGGGCGCAGTGCTCGAGGTCAGGTCGGGGTGGTTTTGCGGTGGTGGGTGAGGGCTCGGTGGGCTTCGTGCCACCAGAGCAGGAGGGTGGTGAAGGAGGCGCCGGCCAGGCCCCAGGCGGCGCCTTGGGGGCCCCAGAGGTAGGCGCCGGTGATGCCGCAGGTGATCAGGACGGCCGAGGAGATCAGGCGGACGCGGAGGCCGCGGGTGGCGGCGGTGAGGGCGCGGAGGATGGCGAAGGCGCCGGCGTTGGAGGCGCCGAAGGCCTGCAGCAGGATGACCGGGACGAGGACGGCGTGGGCCTGGGTCCAGACGCCGGGGCCGAGGAGTTCGCGGCCGACGACCGGTGGCAGCAGGAGGAAAACCGCGCCCCAGGCCAGCGCGCCCGCGCCGACGCCGGCGGAGATCGCGAGGCCGACGAGCCACAGCCGCCGGTACGAATGCCGCAATGCGCGCGCGGCCTCGGGGACGGAGATCATCCGGATGCCTTGGTTCAGCACGTTGACGGGACCGAGCAGGACCTGCGCGCCGCGGATGCCGGCGGTCGCGGCGAGACCGGCGGCGGCGGTGATGCCGAGCATGTACACCTGGATGGTGCCCGACACCGCGAGCATCTCGCCGACGTACTTCGGGCTCAGGTCCCAGTTCCGCCGGACCCACTCGCGGATCAACTGCCGCCGCGGCGCCACCCCGGCCTGAAAACGACCGGCGATCGCGGCGACGACCGCACCCAGCCCCCAGCCCAGTGTCAGGGTGAAGGCCGACGAAGCGCCCGCGACGAACAGCCCGAGGAAGATCGCGAGCATCGCCAGCAACCAGATCAGATCGTTGACGAACGCCTTCTGTCCCTCGCCGACGACGAAGAACGCCCAGCGCCACGCGTCCTGCAGCAACAGCCCCGGCATGGTGACGGCGAAGGCGATCAACACGCCCTTCGACGGCACCCCCGGAAACGCCGCGATCGCCAGCCCGACGACCATCGCCAGCAACCCGCACAGCACCGCGGTCGCCGTACTGGCCCGGACCGCACGCTCCCACTCGGGCGTCCGGTCGCCGGAATGCCGTACGGCGAGAGGCTCGGTGGAGACCGCCCGCGACACGTTCAGCGCGATCGTGTACCCGCCGAACGCCAGCGCGTAGACACCGAAGTCCGCGACCGTACTGGACCGCGCCACCACCACGCCCACGGCGAGGTTGCTCAACGACGACAGCGCCTGATCGGACAGACCCCAGCCCGCGCGACCGGCCGGACCGGCCAGCCGACGTAGTTTCGGCCGCCGGAAGTTCACCGCCTCACTCTAGAGTGCGTGCGGCGGCCGCCGGAGCACGCCCAGGAGGAAACGCGGGATCCCGAGCACGTAGCGCTTCCACAGCCGCCGCGGCTCCTTGTACAGCCGGTAGCTCCACTCCAGCCCGGCGCGCTGCATCCACCGCGGCGCGCGGTCCAGCCGGCCGGTGTGGAAGTCGAACGCGGCGCCGACACCGATGAGGACGGTCGCGTTCAACCGGTCGCGGTGGTCGGCCATCCAGCGCTCCTGCTTCGGCGCGCCGAGCCCGATCCAGACGATGTCCGGCGCGGCCTCGTTCAGCCGCGCGACCGTCTCCGCGTCCTCGGCGTCGGTCAGCGGACGGTACGGCGGACACTCGACACCCAGCACCTTCAACGCCGGATGCCGGTCCTGGAACCGCCGCGCCAGCTCCTCGGCGACACCCTCGGCCCCGCCGTAGAAGTACTGCGTCCAGCCCCGCTCGGCCGACTCCGCGACGACCCGCTCGAGCAGGTCCGGACCCGCCACCCGGTCCATCTGCGAAAACCCGGCGCGCCGGCCCGCCCACACCAGCGGCATGCCGTCCGGCACGGTCAGACCGGAGGTGTTGTAGACCACGCTGAGCCGCTCGTCGGCGCGCGCGTGCAGCAACGCGTTCATGTCGGTGACACAGACCAGGTGCCGTTCGCCGCGCTCGATCCAGCCGGCGAACGTCTCGACCGTGTGGTCCAGGTTCGTCACACTGACGTGGATCCCGAGGACGTCGACGCGCTGCGCGGTCGGCGACTGGGCTTCGATCGTCATGCGTCGTCCTCGTTCGTCAGCGCGGCCAGGTCCGCGTCCACCATGATCCGGACCAGTTCGGGTACGTGGACCTGAGCCTTCCACCCGAGGTCGGTGGTCGCCTTCGACGCGTCGCCGATCAGCGAATCGACCTCGGTCGGGCGTTCGTAGCGCTGGTCGTGATCGACGTACTGCTCCCAGTCCAGCCCCACGTGCTCGAAGGCCAGCCTGACGAAGTCGCGGACGCTGTACGACGTCCCGGTCGCGATCACGTAGTCGGACGGGGTGTGGTGCTGCAGCATCCGCCACATGCCCTCGACGTACTCGGGCGCATAACCCCAGTCCCGGCGCGCGTCCAGGTTGCCCAGGTACAACCGGTCCTGGCGCCCGGTCGCGATCGCGGCCACCGCGCGAGTGATCTTCCGGGTCACGAACGTCTCGCCGCGCCGCGGGGACTCGTGGTTGAACAGGATCCCGTTCACCGCGAACATGTCGTACGCCTCGCGGTAGTTGCGGGTCATCCAGTACCCGTAGAGCTTCGCCGCGCCGTACGGCGACCGCGGGTAGAACGGAGTGTCCTCGTTCTGCGGCGGTGGGGTCGCGCCGAACATCTCCGACGAGGACGCCTGGTAGAACCGGCAGTTCAGCCCGATCATCCGGATCGCCTCGAGCAACCGGGTCGTCCCCATCCCGGTCGTGTCGCCGGTGTACTCGGGCTCGTCGAACGACACCCGGACATGCGACTGCGCGGCCAGGTGGTACACCTCGTCCGGCTGGATCGAGGCCAGCAGGGTCACCAGCCGCGAGCCGTCGGTGAGGTCGCCGTAGTGCAGGAACAGCCGCTTGTCCTCGGCGTGCGGATCCTCGTACAGATGGTCGATCCGCTTGGTGTTGAAGGTCGACGCGCGGCGGATCAGGCCGTGCACCTCGTAGCCCTTGGACAGCAGCAATTCGGCCAGGTACGAACCGTCCTGACCCGTGATCCCGGTGACGAAGGCTCGCTTCACGACACGTGCTCCTGGTACCAGGCGTACGTGGCGGCCACGCCTTCCTCGAGGGAGATCGACGGCTTCCACCCCAGCGCCTGCAGCCGGCTCACGTCGAGCAGCTTGCGCGGGGTGCCGTCGGGCTTGGACAGATCGTTGCGCAGGGCACCGGTGTAGCCGACCACCCGGGCGACCAGCTCGGCCAGCTCCCGGATCGTCACGTCCGCGCCGACCCCGACGTTGATCGGCTCCGGCTCGTCGTAGTGCTCGAGCAGGTGCAGACACGCGTCCGCGAGATCGTCGACATGCAGGAACTCGCGCCGCGGCGTACCGCTCCCCCACAGCACCACCTCGGGCGCAGCCGACGCGCGTGCCTCGTGGAAACGGCGGATCAGCGCGGGCAGCACATGCGACGACGTCGGGTCGAAGTTGTCGTTGGGGCCGTACAGGTTCGTCGGCATCGCCGAGATCCAGCGCAGACCGTACTGCCGGCGCACCGCCTGGACCTGCATGATGCCGGCGATCTTCGCGATCGCGTACGCGTCGTTGGTCGGCTCGAGCTCACCGGTCAGCAGGCTGGACTCGCGGATCGGCTGCTCGGCGTACTTCGGGTAGATGCACGACGAGCCGAGGAACAGCAGCCGCGGCGTCCGCACCTCGAGGCAGGCGTCCATCAGGTTGACCTGGATCCGCAGGTTGTCGCTGAGGAACTCGGTCGGGTGGTCCCGGTTCGCGAGGATGCCGCCGACCCGGGCGGCCGCGTCGATCACCACCGTCGGCCGGTGCTCGCGCAGGAACGCGAACGTCGCCGCCCGGTCGCGCAGGTCCAGCTCGGCCGACGAGGCACCGATCAGGTTCGTGTACCCGGCCGCTTCCAGCCGTCGCCACAGGGCCGAGCCGACCAGGCCGCGATGGCCGGCCACATAGACCGGTGCATGCAAATCCGTCCCCAGGTTCATTCAGTACGCTCCCGCGCCGTAGAACACCGCGCGCACGGTCTTCCAGAGAATCAGCAGATCAAGGGTCATCGACCAGTTGTCGACGTACCGCAGGTCGAGCCGGACCGACTCGTCCCAGGACAGGTCGCTGCGCCCGCTGACCTGCCACAGCCCGGTCATCCCGGGTTTCACCAGCATCCGCCGCGAGTCGTCGGCGGCGTACAGCGCGACCTCTTCGGCCAGCGGCGGGCGGGGGCCGACCAGCGACATGTCGCCGCGCAGCACGTTGAACAGTTGCGGCAGTTCGTCCAGCGAGAACCGCCGGATCCACCGGCCGAGCGGTGTTATCCGCGGATCGTTGCGCATCTTGAAGTGGACGCCGTTGCCGTCGCTCAGCGCGTACAGGTCGCTGAGCCGCTGCTCCGCGTCGACGTACATGCTGCGGAACTTCAGCATCCTGAACTCGGCGCCCGCACGACCCACCCGCTGCTGCCGGAACAGCACCGGACCGGAGCTGGACAGCTTCACCGCGAGCGCGAGCCCGAGCAGCAGCGGCGCCAGCACGACGACGATGCCGAGGGCAACGACCCGGTCGAAGACCGCCTTCATCAGGTGCGGTCCGCCGCTGACCGACGGCCGCTCCAGGTGCAGCAGCGACAGGCCGGCCACCGGCCGGACCGAGATCCGCGGACCGGCGACCTCGATGATGCCCGGCGAGACGATCAGCTCGATCCCGCGCTGCTCCAGTGCCCAGGACAGCCGGCGCAGCGACTGGCCGGCAAGCTCCGGGTCGGTCGCGATCGCGACCACCTCGACAGCGTGCCGGTCGGCGGCCGCGAGGATGTCCGGCTCGGCGAGCTCGTCGGCCTGCAGCGGGCCGGTGCTGTCTTCACGCGGCCGGCAGGTCGCGACGACGCGGAATCCGTCGGTCGGCCGGCTCTCCAAGTGCTCGCACAAAGTTGCGGCCGAGCCACTACGCCCGACCACGAGAACCCTGTGCATGCAGCGACCTCGCAGCCGGTGCCGGTGCAGGTCCTTGCGCAGCGCGTACCGCAGCAGCAGTGCGGCGACCACGGTCACCGGGATCGCCAGCACCACGAACCCACGGGCGATCTCGGCCCGGGTGGCGTACGACGTCATCGCGACCGCGGCGGTCAGCCCGACGCCCGCGCGCATCAGCGACCGGAACTCGTCCGGCCCGGCGCCGTAGAAGCGGGCGTCGTACCCCTTCGACAGTGCGACCGCGGCGACCCAGGCGAGCGGCAGCACGCTGCTCACGATCAGGTAGCTCGCGCCGACGTGGTACCCGAAGCGGGTCAGCAGGGCGATCGAGACGCCGAGCATCGCGGCCAGCAGGTCACCGCCGACGGCGGCCCAGCGGTACACGCCGACCCAGCGCGGTTCGGTCGAGCGCGACGGCAGCGGAACGATCGCGGGGACCTCGTGCGGGACGACCCAGAGCGGCCGACGGCTGTCCACAGCGTCAGGCGCTTCAGCTCCGCTCACAGCGGCCCCTCGCTCCCTCCCGCACCCAACCGGTCACCATCAGTGTCCGGCTCAGCGCACAGCCTGTCCTTGTTCACCCGCGCGTCGCCGACGGGTCACCGAACATTACTACGGGCCCAGGGGCGGGGCGATCAATGACCCGAAGCTTGTACAGAACTTGATGCGAGCCCGGCTAGGATCGTTTCGGGGGGCGGATGAACAGCGGCAGCAGAGGGCGGTTCCTGGTCGGCACGATGGTGCTCGGCCTGCTGCTCCTCGTCATGCCCGCCGTAGCGGTCGCGGGCGATGCGCGCCCGGTGCGCTTCGATCGCTGGGTCCAGTCCGGCGTGGACGCGTCGGCCGCGCCGTGGGTCTACAACCTGCTGCTGGCGGTCGACGGACTCGGCGAACCGGCCGGCCGGCTCGTGCTGGTGGTCGCGGCCGTGAGCCTGTGCCTGGTGTTCCGGCGTACGGCGCTCGCGCTGACGCTGGTGGTGGCGTCAGGGCTGGTGGTGGTCGTGAGCAGCGTCCTCAAACAACTCGTCGGCCGACGGATCCATGAGGGCTCGTTGTCCTACCCCAGTGGGCACACGGCCGCGCTCACAGCGGTCGGCTTCGTGCTCGGGCTCCTGGTCGCCGACCTGGTCGAGGCGGGTCCGCTACTGGGCGCGGCGATCGCGCTGGCCGGCGCGGCGCTCGGCGGAGCGGTGATGGCGTGGTCGCAGATTTACCTGACGGCGCACTATCCCACCGACACCGTGGGCGGGCTGGGCACCGCGCTCGTCGTGGTGCCCGCCAGCCTGCTCGTGATCGACCGCTTCCGACCGCGGCGAAATCACACGTAGCGGCGGAAGACCGGCTTGACCGGCCGCCCGCCGAGCCACGGGCTCGGGTCGCCCGCGTCCAGCGCCTCGCGGTACACCCGGCAGGCGCCGGCGACGACCTCCACCGTGCGGGCGATGTCCTCGTCGCTCAGCGCGGCGCTGACCACGAACGACGGACCGATCACTCCGCCGAGCAGCAGTTGGCGCATGAACAGCGTGCGGTACGGCTGCGACGGCGACAGGTTCTCGTCGAGGGTCGCGAACACCAGATTGCTCGGCCTGCCGCGCACCAGTACGTGGTCCTGCACACCGGCCGCGGCGGCGACCTCGCGGACCCCTTCGGCCAGCCGCTCACCGCGATCGTCCAGCCGCGCGGCGATGTCCTCCTCGGCGTACACGTCCATCACGGCGACGGCCGCCGCGAGGGCGTGCGTCTCGGCGCCGTGCGTCGTCGACAGCAGGAACACCCGCTCGTGACTGTCGCGCAGACCACCGCGCTCCATGTACTCGCGCTTGCCGGCCAGCGCCGAGACCGCGAACCCGTTGCCGAGCGCCTTGCCGAAGGTCGAGAGGTCAGGCGTCACGCCGTACAGCCCCTGGGCGCCGGATGCGGAGAAGCGGAACCCGGTGATCATCTCGTCGAAGATCAGCAGCGCGCCGTACCGGTGCGCGAGGTCCCGGAGCGCCTCGAGGTAGCCGGCCGGCGGGTCGTGCTGGGTCGCGGCCTCGAGGATCAGGCAGGCGATCTGCCCTTCGTGCTCGACCAGCAGTTGCTCGGTCGCGGCCAGATCGCCGTACGGGAACCCGACCGTGAGCTCGCTGATCTGATCCGGGATGCCCGCGGCCATCGCGGTCCGCGAGATGAACCAGTCGTCGATCGAGAAAAACGCGTGGTCGGCACACAGCGCCACCAGCGGACGCCCGGTCACCGCGCGGGCCAGCTTCACCGCGGCCGTGGTGGCGTCGGAGCCGTTCTTGGCGAACTTCACCATCTCCGCGGTCGGCACCGTGGCCAGGAACCGCTCGGCCGCCTCGAGCTCGACGATGCTCGGCCGGACGAAGTTGCTGCCCCGGTCGAGTTCGCGCCGAACGGCCTCGACCACCTTCGGGTGCGCGTGGCCGAGGCTGACCGCACGCAGCCCGGAGCCGTACTCGATGTACTCGTTGCCGTCGACATCCCACACGTGGGCACCCGCGCCGCGGTCGATCACCGGCGCCATCTCGAACGGGTACTGGTCCTCGCCCTTGGCGTAGGTGTGCGCGCCGCCCGGGATCAGGTCGTGCAGCCGCTTGTTCGCGTCGACGGAGCGGGAGAAGGACTTGGTCATGACAACCTCGCAGTGGCCAGGGCGAGTGACGGCGCCGCCTTGTCCCGCTCGGACAGCAGCGTGACGGGCAGCGGCCAGGGAATGTCCAGGTCGGGATCGTCGTAGGCGATCGACACGTCCTCGGACGGGTCGTGCGCGCGGTCGATCCGGTACGACACGTCGGCCGGCTCGGTCAGCGCCTGGAACCCGTGCGCGCAGCCGGCCGGTACATAGACGGTCACCTGGTTGTCGCCGGTCAGGTCGAAGACCTCCCGGTTGCGGTACGTCGGCGAGTCCGGCCGCAGATCGACGACGACGTCGAACACCGCGCCGTACGAGCAGCGCACCAGTTTCGCCTCACCGGCCCCGGACCGGATGTGCATGCCGCGCACCACGCCGCGCCGGGACCGGGAGAGGCTGTCCTGCACGAACGCGTCAGGATCCAGCCCGGCTGCCCGGACGACGTCGCTGTCGAACGTCCGCGAGAAGAACCCGCGCTCGTCGCGGTGCGGCGACGGCCGGAACAGCAACGCGCCCGCGATCGCCGGTACTTCGATGACCTCCATCTGCCTTCCCCCTGCCTTATTCGCCTTGCCGGTCCGCGGTAGCGCTGTTGCCGTCCGCGGCGCGGTGCCCCCGGCCGCTCCCGAACAGCACCTCGGACAGCACGTCGTACTGCTTGTCGAGCGCCGCCGCGAACTCGGCCGTGCGGTCCCGCAGGACCGGGGCGACGCTCACCGCCCGCGACTCCAGCGCCCGGAACTGATCGATCAACCGGTCCACGTCGAGGCCCTGGATGGGCTGCCGGAACTCGGCCAGCTGCATCTGCTCCATCAGCAGGTCGCTCTTCACGCCGTAGCTGATCGACACCGTCGGCTTCGCGAGCTTCAGCGCCGCGACCACGTTGTGGTAGCGCGAGGCAACGACCACGTCGACCTGCGTGAGTTGGTCCATCAACTCCTCGAGCGTGTCGGCCGGCTCGTGGACCAGCCGGACCTCGACCAGGTTCGGCCGGGTCTGCCGCAGGTCGGCGTACACCGCCTCGACCACTTCGGTGTCGGACGGGTCGCCGGTGACCAGACGGATCCGGTACCCCTCGTCGACGAGCCAGCGCGCGAATTCGACGATCTTGGCCGTGTACGTGGTGTAGATCTCGTCGGCCCGGGCCCGATCGGCACTCGATCCGCGATACGTCATCACCCCCAGGCCCACGGTACGGCGAGCCGCCACGGACGACTCCGCGGACGACTGGACCGACCGCCGGGGCTCGGGCAGTGCGAACGCGAGGTCGGGTCCGACGTCGTCGTGCGCGGTGTCGACACCCATCACCCGCAGCGCGTTCCGCGAGTACTCGTCGCGGAACGAACGGTACGTCGCGAGCCGCGCCGTGGCCGCGAACAGCCAGCGCATCGACCGCTCGCTGGGCACGTTCGCGCCGACGTTGACGAACGCGGTCCGGACGCCGCTGAGCCGCGCCCACAACGCCATCAGGAACAGCGCGTAGGGCCAGCCCCACGGCCGCAGGTCGAGCGTCGTTTCGAAGACCCCCATCCCGGGCACGATGATCATGTCGTACTGGCGGACCACGAATCGCATCCGGACCGCATCGGCGAACTTGCCGAAGCTCTTCCGCACGATCGTGGTGACCCGCGACCGGCCGGGACCGTGCTGCTGGTACCACGTGATCGGGACCGCGGGAATGCGGTACTGGCGCTCGAGTTCCGCAGGACCCGAGCAGATACAGCTGATGACGGCCTCCGGGTGGCGGTCCCGGACGTAGGCGAGCATCGCGTCGAGTGATCCCTGGTTGCCGATGTTTCCGGATCCCAGCAGGCCGAAGAACGCTACTCGTGGTGGCCCGTCCGGGGCGCTCATGCCTGGGAGACCTCCGAGTGCCGGACCACGCCGGAGCTCTCCGGAATCCTGGTCGGGGCCGCCGCGGGCGCGCTGTCCTCGATCCGTCTGGTCGATCTCCGCACGGCCCGGTCGGCCAGCCAGCGGGACAGGTGGCCGTAGCATTCGCGACGGTCCGCCGACGACAGGGGCGCGCGGCGGATCGCTCCGACGAAGCCGCCGACGTACTCGCCGAGCAGCCGGACGGTAGGGTTCCGCAGCCGGCTGGCCCGGCGCGGCTCCATGTTCGCCGACCGGGACCGGATCGTCGGCTTGGCCCGCTCCGCGCGGTCCGGATGGTCGCGGCGGAAGAACAGCAGCTCGGGCACCTGGTGGAATCGCCCGTACAGCGCCAGCTCCGCCATGATCGTCCGGTCGGAGTGGTGGTAGCTGCCGTTCAGCGGCGTCCGGCGCAGGACGTCCGACCGCATCACGCCGTAGAAGTCGTCGCCGCCGACGTCGAACAGCAGGCTCTTGAACCGGGCCGGCGGGTGCGGGTTCGTGGTGTCGAGCGGGTAGTCCACCTCGAGCACGATGTCGCCGTTGCCGTCGATGATCGCCTGGTACGCGTGCGCGAGCACCAGCCGCGGGTCGTCGTCGAGCGCCTCGACGCACCGTCCGAGCAGGTCCTTGCCGTACAGGTCGTCGTACGACGCCCACTTGAACAACTCGGTGTCCGAGTGCTCGAAGCACCAGTTGTGGTTGGGCGTCGCGCCGATGTTCACCGGTTGCCGGTAGTAGCTGATCCGGGAGTCCTTGGCCTGGTACTCCCGGCAGATCTCCTCGGTGGCGTCCGTGGAGGCGTTGTCGGAGATGATCAGCCGGAAGTCTCCGTAGCTCTGGCCGAGCAGGGCGTTCAGGGATTCGGCCAGGTACTTCTCGCCGTTGTAGACCGGCAGGCCGACAGTCAGCCGTGGTACCGCATTCATGTGCTCCTCATTTCAGGAACTTCCTGCCGAGTCACCAGCAGGAGGGAGTCCTTGTGCTGACGCTCACGGACACCGATCCGCAGCGTGTACCACCAGACGAACGCGGATGCGAACGTCGCGGCAGCGGCCCCCCAGGCCGAGCCGAGTGCACCGCCGACGGCGGCACCGGAGACGCCGCCGACGAAGTAGAAACTCGAGGCCCACAGTTGAGCCTTCATGCTGCGCCGGGCCACCCCCAGCGCGCGCAGGCCGGCCGCCGCGCCGGTGTTGAAACCGGCCCAGGCCACCGACAGGGTGGCCGGCAGCACCAGGGCCGCGGCGGTCAGCCAGATCTCGCCCAGCATGGCTTCACCCCACGCGTCCGGCAACGCGACCATGAGAAGCAGTCCCCAGGCCAGCGCGGCCAGGGCTTGCGCACCTCCGAGCAGGAGGCAGAACAACGCGAGCTTGCGCGCCGACCGGCGCAGGATCCGGGAGGCCTCGGGCACCGCCACCAGACCGACGCCGGAGAGCACGATCATGAACGGCCCGAGCAGCATCTCGGCGCCGCGGACCGTTCCGACCGCCGCGACACCGGCCAGCGCACCGAGTCCGTACATCTTCAGCTGGTACGCCCCGCTCAGGGTCAGGTTCTCGGTCAGGTACCGCAGGCCGAGGTCGCGGTGGTCGACGAACCAGCGCCAGGCCAGCCCGACCCGCGGCAGCACGCCGGCCTGGAAACCACTGACCACTGCCGCGAACACTCCCGCGCCGCCCCAGGCCAGGACGAAGCGGGTCACACTCGCACCCTGCGAGGCGACGTACAGCAAGGGGATCAGCGCGAGCGCCCAGGTGATGTCGCTGACGAACGCCTTACCGCCCTGCCCGGACGCGAAGAACGCGAACCGCCAACTGTCCTGCAGCATCAGACCGGGCAGCACCAGACCGAGCGCGAAGAACGCGGCACCGGTCCGCCCGCCGATCGTGAGACCGACGGCCGCGCAGATGACGCCGGTCACCAGCCCGACGACGATCCCCATCCCCGAGGATCTCGCGACCGCCGACCGCCAGACCGAGCGCTCCACCCCGCTGAAGCGAACGGCCAGCGGGTCGGTGGCCAGCCCCCGCGAGATGTTGACCACGACGCCGTACGTCACCCAGGCCAGGCTGAACGCGCCGAACTCCAGCGCGCCCAGCGACCGGGCGACGACGATGCCCACGACGAAGCTGACCAGGCTGGTCACTGCCTGGTCGGCCAGTCCCCAGGTGAGCCGGCGTACCACACCACGCATGGGTCAGCGTCCTCTCTCGTGCGGTTCGGGGAGCGGGACGAGGTACCGCGCGCCCCAGCCGCCGTCGTGTTCCAGTTGCGCGATGATCTCGTCGGCGATGTCCCAGGTCAGGATCAGGACGACGTCCGGACGCGCTACCTTCAGGTCCTCGACCGGCCGGATCGGCACCAGGCAGGCGCCGGGGATCCGGCGGCCGTGCTTGCCCGGGGCAAGATCCACGGTGAACGGCAGCAGGTCGGTCGTCACCTTGCTGAGGTCGAGCAGCACCGGCGCCTTCGACGGCGCGCCGTACCCGAGAACAGTGCGGCCGGCGGCCTGGTGCCGAACCAGTTCGTCGTGCAGTGCGCGGGCGGCGTGCCAGGCGGCTTCCTGCAGGCTGCCCAACTGGACCTCGTCGGCGATGCCGGCCGCGTCCTCGTCTTCGACGATCACGTCGACCGACGCGTCCGGCCGGACGTCGTCCACGTGCCGCAGCATCACCATCAGGCTGCCGCCGTACATGTCGACCTGCCGCACCGACTCGACCGCCAGCCCGTGCAGGGCGGCCAGGTTCCGCAGGGCGCGCAGCGACACGTACGCCCAGTGACCGTGCCGGATCGTGTCGAACTGGTTCCCGATGAACAGCGGCAGCAGGTGGTGGAACTCCATCACGAGCAGCCCGCCCGGTGCGAGCCGGCCGGCCCGCAGCTTCAGCGAGGCGCCGTACTGCGGCTCGTGCACGATGCCGTGGACGTCGATCACCAGGTCCGCCTGCTCGTCGGCGCCCGCGACCCGGCACCCCGCCGCCGACAGGTGATCGAGCCAGGAGCCGCCGTGCGGGCTGCCGAACTCGTACACCGTCGCGCCGCCGAGCTCCGGATGCTCACCGAGGATCACCTTGACGGACTCCTCCGCGTGCGCGCGGCTGGTCGCCGACTCGACCGCCAGCGGCTCCTCGGCCACCTGCGCCTCGACCGGCCCGAGCTGCACCAGCGTGCAGTCGCGGCACAGCCAGAGCGCCAGCGGCCAGCGCGGGTCCGGCCCCGGCGTCTCGGCGGACGGGAAGTAGTCCGCACACGGCTGTTCGCCGATGTCGACGACGGGTACGACGTCCGGCGACGCACACCCACGGCACTCGAAGTCCACCGCATCCCCCTCTTGTTCTTGCCCCGGTTGCTGATCTGGCGCTGTCACCAGGTGAGCGTGGCTTTCCCCGTTGTGAAGGCCTCGGCGTACGGCGCCCGGCACTCCATGCCGCGCAGCCGGGCCAGGCCGGCGAACACCTCTTCGTCGAACCAGTCGTGCGGGACCTGCGACGGGTACGCCTTGTGCAGCAGCGCGACCTTGTCCCGGAGCTGTTCCTCGGTGAGCTCGACGTACAGCCACGGCCGGGCCAGGTCGCCGTCCCACTTGGGGATCTCGTAGTGCAGCACGAGATGGTTGCGCCACACCGTCGGCGCCAGCTCGGCGATCAGCCGGTGGTCCTGATGCGCGTCGGTCCGGCTCGGCGCCAGCACCACATCCGGATGCCGGCCCGTGCTGCTCCCCCGGGCCGTTGCCTCCAGCAACTCCTTGGTCTCGTTCCAGTGCGCCGGCAACCGCCCGTCCGGCAGGCCGGCCGACGTCACCGTCACCTCGCACTCCGGCAGGAACAGCTCGGCCGCGCGGCGGGCCTCGTCCAGCCGCACCGGCGTACCGGTCGCGATCACGAACTCGGCGGTCAGGTCCGGCACCGACTCGGCCAGCTTGAGCAGTGTGCCGCCGCAGCCGATCTCGATGTCGTCCGGATGGGCGCCGAGGGCCACCAGGTGGACCGGCCCGTCGATCAGGCCGAGCTGAAAGGGCAGCATCAGATCGCCACCACCACCGGGCCGTCGGACCCGTCCGCGCTCCGGTCGAGAACCCGGCCCTTCTGGTCGCGGCTCTCGTGCGCCCACAGCGCCCACGGCTTCTTGCCCGACCGGTACAGCTCCTCGAGCTGGCTGCGTTCCTTGAGCGTGTCCATCGGCGCCCAGAACCCGTGGTGCGGGATCGCCTCGAGCTTGCTCATCGCGGCCAGCCGCGGGAACGCGTCGCCGACCAGGTCCTCGTCCTCGTGCAGGACGTCGAAGATGTCCTTCTTGATCACGAAGTACCCGCCGTTGATCCAGACGTTCAGGTCGGCGGCCGAGCGCAGCCCGGTGATCTTCGAGTCGGCGCCGAACTCGACGACGTGGAACGACGCCTGCGGCGGCACCGCGAGCAGGCTCGCGGTGATGTCGCTGGTCATCACGTGGTCGACGATCTTGTCCATCGGCGCGTCGGTCAGTACGTCGCCGTAGTTCGCCAGGAACGCGTCGTCGTCGTCCAGGTACGGCCGGACCCGGCGCAGCCGCTCACCGATGCTGGTGTCGATGCCGGTGTCGACGAAGGTGATCTTCCACTCGCTGATGTCGGAGTCGAGCAGCTCGATCCGCTGCCCGCCCTTGGTCATCACGAAGTCGTTGGAGACCGTCTCCTCGTAGCGCAGGAAGTACTCCTTGACCGCCGAGCCCCCGAAGCCCAGGCAGAGGATGAACTCGGTGTGGCCGAAGTGCGCGTAGTAGCGCATCACGTGCCACAGGACCGGCCGGTCGCCGATCGTCATCATCGGTTTGGGTGCGGAGTCGACCCCGCTGCGCATCCGCAGCCCGAAGCCCCCGCAGAAGATCACGACCTTCATCTCTGTGCTTCCTCTCCCCCAGGGTCGTGCAGTGTGGTCAGATCACTTCGAGCCGCGGGATGGGGACGACGAACTTCGCGCCCCACTCCCGTGCGTACTCGAGCTGGTGGACGATCTCCGCCCGCAGGTTCCACGGCAGGATCAGGATGTAGTCCGGCCGCGTCTCGGCGAGCCGCTCCGGCGCGAAGATCGGAATGTGCGTGCCCGGCAGGAACATGCCGTGCTTGTGCGGGCTGCGGTCCACCGTGTACGGCAGCAGGTCCTCGCGGATGCCGCAGTGGTTGAGCAGCGTGTTGCCCTTGCCGGGAGCGCCGTACCCCGCCACGGACTTGCCGTCGCGGCGCGCCTGGATCAGGAACTCGAGCAGGTCGGACTTGATTGTGAAGACCTCGTCGGCGAAACCCAGATGGCCTTCCACCGTGTGCAGGCCGGCCGACTCCTCGTCCTGCAACACCTTGCCGACCAGGTCGGACGGCTCACCCGCGGTCTCGGCAGGCGTGCTGAACACGCGCAGCGAACCGCCGTGGCTGGCCAGCTCCTGGACGTCGACCACCGTCAGACCGGCCGCCGCGAGCGCCGCCGCCGCGGTCTTCAGCGTCAGGTACTGGTAGTGCTCGTGGTAGATCGTGTCGTACTGCCGGTTCTCGATCAGGCGCAGCAGGTGCGGGAACTCCAGCGACACCAGTCCGTCGTCCTTCACCAGTGCGCGCAGGCCCTTCGCGAAGTCCACGATGTCCGGCACGTGCGCGAACACGTTGTTGCCGACGACAAGGTCCCCCTTGCCGTGCCGTGCCGACGCGTCCCGGCCGGTCTGTTCGCCGAGGAAGTAGCTCTCGGTCCGGATGCCCTTCTCGTTGGCGATCTCGGCGATGTTCGCGGCCGGCTCGATGCCGAGCACCGGGATGCCGAGCGCGACCGCGTGCTGCAGCAGGTAGCCGTCGTTGCTCGCGGCCTCGACGATCAGGCTGTTCTCGTTCAGCCCCAGGCGCTCCTGCATGTCGACGACGAAGCGGCGCGCGTGCTCGACCCAGCTGGTCGAGTACGACGAGAAGTACAGGTAGTCGCTGAACACGTCGTCGGCCGCGACGTACGCCGGGAGCTGCACGAGCAGGCAGTTGTCGCAGATCCGGACGTGCAGCGGGTAGAACGTTTCGCCGCTGTCCAGCTGGTCGGCGCGCAGGTAGCTCTCACACGGCGGCGACATGCCCAGGTCGACGAAGGTCCGGGTCAGTTCGGCGCCGCAGAGGCGGCACGCGGGTGCGTTGGCCATCAGTTCAGCTCCTTCGGCCCGGGGAACGGAGTGGCGGTCTGGCGGCGCAGCTGGTCGTCGACCAGGCCGGCCGACAGCAGCTGCTGGATCCGGCGCAGTCGCACGAACTGCGCCGAGTTGAAGTCGTCGAGCGTGAGGCCGTGCCGCCGGTAGGCGTCGTACAGCTCGTCGACGCCCTTGCGGACGGTCCACTGCAGCTTCAGCTCCGGGAAGGTGTCGTTCAGCTTGCCGAAGTCGACCTTGTAGTTGCGCAGGTCCGGCCCGGCGCCGTCGGCGATCGACAGCTTGGAGTTCGGTACGGCGTCGCGCACCATCTCGGCGATGTCGCGGACCTGGACGACGTCCTCGGACCGGCCGACGTTGAACGCCTCGTCGTGGATCGTCTCGCGCGGCGACTCCAGCACGGTCAGGAACGCGCGGCTGATGTCCTCGATGTGGACCAGCGGCCGCCACGGGGTGCCGTCGCTCTCCAGCCGGACCTCGCCGGACGTCATCGCGATCGCGGTCAGGTTGTTGACCACGATGTCGAGCCGCAGCCGGGTCGAGGCGCCGTACGCGGTCGCGTTCCGCAGGTACGTCGGGCTGAACGTGTCGTCGGCAAGCTTCGACAGCTGCTGCTCCGCGAGCGCCTTGGTCTCACCGTAAGGCGTGACCGGGAACATCTCGGCGTCCTCGGCGACCGCCTCCGACCCCGCGGCGCCGTACAGGCTGCACGACGACGCGAACAGGAACCGTTCGACGCCGGCATCCTTGGCCGCGCGGGCCAGGTTCAGCGTCCCTTCGAGGTTGACCGAGTACGTCGCGTCGCGGTTGAGGTGCCCGAGTGGATCGTTCGACAAGGCGGCCAGGCAGACCACGGCGTCGTACCCCGCGAGCTCCTTGGCCGTCACGTCCCGCATGTCCCGCGGCGCCCGTCCCCCGATCGGTTCCGGGCCGCCCAAGAGGTCGCACCCCTCGTAGAGCCCGGTGTCCAACCCGTCCACCTGATGCCCCGCGGCCCGCAGGAACGGCACCATCACCGCTCCGATGTACCCCCGGTCCCCACTGACCAGAACCCTCATCCGCTCGTCCCCTCACCCCAGTACTGGCCTGTCGCCCAATACAGATCACCGGAGCGGCACGGTGATACAGGCAATTTCGGGCAACCGAGGGCTGACGCAGAGTGGTCGGGATCAGCGGCCCTTCGCCCGGTCGGGGCCGGCTGGTCCGGACCGGTTCACCATGGCCTGCGGCGCCTCCGCCGGCTTCGGCGCCGTCCCCGCCGGCGGACTGTCCCGCAAGATCTGCGCCTGCTTCAGCAGATCACCCGGCACCGGCACCCGGTACGGCGTCGTCGGCATCCCTTCCCGCTGCGGCCCCACCGAAGGCCGCTCCCCACTCCCCACCCCGTACAACTCCGGATCCATCAACCCCCGCTCCCGCCCCAACCGCTCCCCAGCGATGTCCGCCGGTGCCTGGGAACGATGCGCGAAAGCGAGCAGCTGCCGATACGGCCGAGCGTCCGGATCGGGAACGACACGATGGCCTTCGACCTTCGGTAGTGGGTCGAACTCGCGGTACACCAGCCGGTGCGACGGCCCGAGCTCCCCACCACGCGGGGTGAACTCGCGCTCGACCGGCACCTTCAGCTCTGCGCAGTCCCGCAGGTCGTACGACTGCGGCCCGTAGGCCAGCCGTTTGCCCTCGAACTCGCCTTCGCGAGCCTCGCGCAGGGCCTTCATCGCGCCGATGGCCGCCTCGAACTCGCGCCCGCCGCGGCTGTCTCGATCCTGCGTCCACTCCGCGTGCAGCCGGTCCATGTCCCGGCTGAAGTCAGGGTGGTGC
Organism: Kribbella sp. NPDC048915; assembly: GCF_040649595.1. NCBI lineage: Bacteria > Bacillati > Actinomycetota > Actinomycetes > Propionibacteriales > Kribbellaceae > Kribbella > Kribbella sp. NPDC048915. The sequence continues at coordinate 78,681 of NZ_JBEZFT010000012.1, forward strand.
AGAAGGTAGTACTTCACGGCTTCCGGTCACCGTCGTCGGCGCCACCGTCCTTCGGCTGCAGGTCGGGGCTGTCCGGATCCAGCCCGTACCTGTCCATCATGTCCTCGAACGATTCCCACTTGGAGGGGTCGTCGGCGTCGGCGAGGCGTTGGCGAACGATTTCGATCCGGCGGCGTTCGCCCTCGGCCTCCTCCCTGAGCACCTCGTACTCCGCCCATTGGTCGAAGGAGATGACGACGCCTTCGGGCCGGCCGTTGTCGCCGTAGATGAGGGGTTCGGTTGCGCCCTGGCGCCACAGCTCGACCGCTCTGCCGAGGTTCTGGGCGGCGGTGGCGGTGTCGGTCACCATCGCGGTGTCGCCGTTGGGCAGTTGGTACGGGGTCTGCATGACAGCTCCTGATCGGACGCGGGCACGGTCTGTGATCAGGATAGGTTCCGGCGCGATTTTCCCGCGGAAGATTTCCACAGGGGTGTATCAGGGGGCGGGGGATGTTGCTCTCATGGGCGCTGCGGACGTGGGGGAGTGCCGCGTCATGAGCCTGTGGGGGGCGTTATGAAGGTGGCCGTGTTCGGCTTGGGGTACGTGGGGTCGGTGACGGCGGCGTGTCTGGCCGCTGCCGGGCACGAGGTGTGGGGGGTGGACGTCGACACGGCGAAGGTCGATCCGATCACCCAGGGCCACAGTCCGGTGGTCGAGCCGGGGCTGGACGAGCTCGTCGCGGCCGGTGCCACTTCCGGGCGGTTGCACGCGACGACCGATCCGCGGCTCGCGCTCGAGCGGGCCGATGTCTCGCTGATCTGCGTCGGGACCCCGTCCACGCCGGCGGGCAGTACCGACCTGACCTACATCAGGCGCGCGGTCCGCGACATCGCCGAGGCCGCGCATTTCGTGGTCCGGCCGGAGTCGGGGTTCCACACCGTCGTGGTCCGGAGCACGGTCCCGCCGGGCACGGTCGACGAAGTGGTCGCCGGGGTGCTGGCCGAGGTCCCGCCGCCGGACGGACTGCGGTTCGGTACGGCGATGTGTCCGGAGTTCCTGCGCGAAGGATCGGGGCTGGCCGACTTCTACAACCCGCCGTTCGTGGTGGTCGGCACCCGTGAGCCGAAGGTCGGTACCGCTCTGACCGACCTGTTCGCGTTCCTCGGCGTGGACGTCCAGGTCGTCGACGTCCGGACCGCGGAGGCGCTGAAGTACGCCTGCAACGCGTTCCACGCCACCAAGGTGTCGTTCGCGAACGAGATGGGCCGGATCTTCCGGCACTTCGGCGTGGACTCGCGTGAGGTGATGAAAATCTTCGTGCAGGACACCAGCCTGAACATCTCGCCGTACTATCTCAAGCCCGGCTTCGCGTTCGGTGGTTCGTGCCTGCCGAAGGACCTGCGCAGCGTCCTGCATCTGGCCCGGATGAACGACACCGAGCTGCCGCTGCTGGCCGGTGCGCTCGCGACCAACGAGCGCAGCGTCCGCGACGTCGTGGACCGCGTGATCGACGGTCCCGGCCGCGAGATCGCGCTGCTCGGTCTGAGCTTCAAGCACGCCACCGACGACCTGCGCGAGAGCCCGAACGTCGAGCTCGCCGAACGCCTGCTCGGCAAGGGCTACAACCTGCGGATCTACGACGCCATCGTGAATCCCAGCCGGCTGGTCGGCGCGAACCTGCGGCACGTGCAGTCCAAGCTTCCGCACCTGCAAAGGGTGCTGACCGACGACCCGCACACCGCGCTGCGCGGCGCCGACCTGGCCATCGTCTCGGCGACCGACGAGGCCGCGATCAACGCGCTGCTGGACGCGCCACCGGCCCGGATCATCGACCTGAGCGGCCGGCTCGGCGCGGACGTCGAGGCGTTGCACGGCTACGAAGGAGTGGGCTGGTGAGCCGTCCGCGCGTCCTGATCATCATCCAGAACCTCTGGGTGCCGTTCGATCGCCGCGTCTGGCTGGAGTGCCAGGCGCTGGTGGCGTCCGGGTACGACGTGACGGTGGTGTGCCCGAAGGGTCCGGGCGATCCGTCGTACCACGTCATCGACGGTGTGACCGCGTACAAGTACAAGGCGTACGCGCCGGGCGGCAGCAAGCTCAGCTTCGTCTGGGAGTACGCGTACTCGTTCCTGATGACGCTGCGCCTGGTCCTGCGGGCCCGGAGGGCCGGCAAGTTCCAGGTCCTGCAGGCGTGCAACCCGCCGGACATCTTCTGGCCGATCGCGATGCTGCTGCGCCGGCTGGACGGGACGAAGTTCGTCTTCGACCACCACGACCTGTGCCCGGAGCTGTTCCTGTCCCGGTTCGGCGGTACGGCGAGCCTGCCGTACAAGGGACTGCGCTTCCTCGAGCGGACCACGCACCGCCAGGCCGACCACGTGATCTCGACCAACGACTCGTACCGGCGGATCGCGATCACCCGCAGCGGCAAGGCCAACCACGACGTGACCGTCGTCCGTACCGGACCGGATCCGGACAAACTGCTCCGCGACCATGACAACGGGGCGGACGAGTCGCTGCGCCGCGGTCATCGTCACCTGGTCACCTACATCGGCGTGATGGGCCCGCAGGACGGCGTCGACATCGTGGTGCGCGCCGCCGACCACATCGTCAACACGCTCGGCCGGACCGACATCGCGTTCACGTTGATGGGTGGCGGCGACTCGTTCGACGACGTGGTCGCGCTGCGGGACGAACTCGGTCTGGCCGAGCACGTCGAGTTCACCGGCCGGGTGCCGGACGAGACGGTGCGCGCGGTGATGTCGACCGCGGATCTCGGGCTCTCGCCGGACCCGAAGAATCCGCTCAACGACGTGTCGACGATGAACAAGACCATGGAGTACATGGCGTTCGAGCTGCCGGTGGTCGCCTTCGACCTGGTCGAGACCAGGGTGTCGGCCGCCGACGCCGCGGTGTACGTCGAGCCGAACGACGTGGCGAAGTACGGCGACGCGATCGTCGCACTGCTCGACGACGAGGTCCGCCGGCGGCGGATGGCGAGGCTCGGCCGCGAACGCGTCGAGCAGGTGCTCGCCTGGAAGCACCAGCAGAAGGCGTACCTCGGGGTGTACGACCAGCTCACCGGTCACGTCGGCCAGTACGACGTGACCGGTCTGAAGAACGCCACGGGGTCCTGAGGTGTGTGGGATCGCCGGCTGCTACCAGCAGCGTGACGGGTACGCGCTCGCCGAGGCGATGAGCGAGCGGATCGCCCACCGCGGTCCGGATGCGAGCCGGATCTACGCGTTCGAAGCAGAGGGCGTGCGGGTCCAGCTCGCGCACCGACGGCTGTCGATCATCGACCTGTCGACGGCCGCGGACCAGCCGTTCAGCAAGCAGGGATTGACGATCTGCTACAACGGCGAGCTCTACAACTACAAGGAGTTGCGGGCCGAGCTGTCGAAGTCCGGCGTCCGGTTCCGGACGAACGGCGACACCGAAGTGGTCCTCGAGGCGTGGCGTCGCTGGGGACCGGACGCGCTGCGACGCTTCCGCGGCATGTTCGCCTTCGCGCTGCTGGACGAGGACAGCGGCAGCCTGTACCTGGCCCGCGACCCGCTCGGCATCAAACCGCTGTACTTCCTGCGCCGCCAGGGCGGAGTGATCTTCGCGTCCGAGCTGAAGGCGCTGGTCACCGCGGCCGGCTCCGAACTGCGTACCGAGCCGGGTGCGTTGATCGCGTCGATGCTGTACTACTGGCTGCCCGAGCAGCGCTGCGCGATCGACGGCGTGGAGAAGCTCCCGCCCGGTTCGTGGACGGAGTTCCGTCCCGACGGCGGGACGCGGCACGAGACGTACTGGCGGGTGACCGACGTCGCGACCGAGGCCGCGGCCGGTCCGCCCGCCGACCTGCGCCAGGTCATCGAGGAGTCGGTCGCTGCGCATCTGGTCGCCGACGTAGGAGTGTCGACGTTCCTCAGCGGCGGCCTGGACTCCAGCCTGGTCACGGTGCTCGCGAAGCGCATGGATCCGTCGGTCGACTCGTACACGATCACGTTCCGCGCGCAGGACCACAAGCTCGAGGCGATGCCGGACGATGCCATCTACGCGCGCAAGCTGGCCCGGCAGTTCGGTATCGATCTGCACGAGATCGAGATCGCCCCGGACGTCGTCGAGCTGCTGCCGCGGATCGTCGACGTCCTGGACGAGCCGATCGGCGACCCGGCCGCGATCAACACGCTGCTGATGTGCGACACCGCCCGTGAGGCCGGCGTGAAGGTGCTGCTGTCGGGCATGGGCGCCGACGAGCTGTTCGGCGGCTACCGCAAGCACCTCGCGTGCGTGATGGGCGCGCAGTACCAGCGCCTTCCCGGCGTACTGCGCAACGGCCTGATCGGCCCGACGGTACGGCGGCTGCCGGTGACCGTACGGGGTCGCGGACTGCGCTACGCGCGCTGGGCCAAGCGGTTCGAGACGTTCGCGAACCTGCCGGAGGAGACGGCGTTCCGGCGCAGCTACACGATGTACGACGCGGACACGCTGACCGGCCTGATCAGCCCGGATGTCGAACCGTACGTCGGGAAGCTGCTCGCCGAGCACAGCGACATCTACCACGACACCACGCTCGACGACCAGGTGAACCGGATGTGCCTCGCGGACTCGCGGATGTTCCTGCCGGGGCTGAACCTCGCGTACACGGACCGGGCCAGCATGGCGGCGTCGACCGAGGTCCGGACGCCGTTCGTCGACCCGATCGTGGCGCGGGCCGCGTTCTCGATCCCGGGCAGCCAGAAGATCCACCGTCGGGTCAGCAAGCTGGCGCTGAAGAAGGCCGCGGAGGCCTGGCTGCCGAAGGAGATCATCTACCGGCCGAAGGCGTCGTTCAGCGCACCGTTGCGTGCCTGGGTGCGCAACGACCTGCGCGAGCTGGTGGACGACCTCCTGCTGCGCGGTGAGCTCGTCGGCAGCGGCTTCCTGCGACAGAGCGCCGTCCAGCGGCTGGTCGACGACGAGCGGGCCGGGCGCGAGGACTACTCGAAGCAGATCTGGCAGTTGCTGACGCTGGAGACCTGGACGCGGCACATGCGCTCCCTGGGCGTCACGATCACCTCTTAGCGAAGGACAGGTATGAAGCAGGTCGCACAGAACTACAAGTCCGGCGAGCTGGCCGTGCTGGACGTGCCTCCGCCCACCTGCGCGCCGGGCGGCGTGCTGATCCGTTCGCTGTACTCGCTGATCTCGACCGGCACCGAGCTGATGAAGGTCGGCGAGGCCAAGCTGTCGCTGGTCGGCAAGGCGAAGGCGCGGCCGGACCAGGTGAAGAAGGTGCTCGACACGGTCGCGCAGCAGGGCATGGTCAACACCTACAAGAAGGTGATGAACAAGCTCGACTCGTACACGCCGCTCGGCTACTCGCTGTGCGGTGTGGTGGTCGAGGTGGGCGCCGGTGCCGAGGAGTTCGAGGTCGGGCAGCTGGTCGCCGCCGCGGGCAACGAGTACGCACTGCATGCGGAGTACAACTGGGTGCCGGTGAACCTCTGCGTACCGGTGCCGGACGGCGTCCCACCGGAGCAGGCGGCCTTCTCCACCGTCGGTGCGATCGCGATGCAGGGTGTGCGGCAGGCCGAGGTCCAGCTCGGTGACACGGCCGTGGTGATCGGCCTGGGACTCGTCGGGCAGCTGGTCGTCCGGTTGCTGGTCGCCGCCGGCGTCCGGGTGTTCGGTATCGACACCGTCGAGGACCGTTGCCGGATGGCCGAGAAGGCCGGCGCGCTGCACTGCTCGGCCCCCGATGAGGCCGGTGTGGCCGCGCTGGAGCGCGCGCTGCTCGACGCGTCCAACGGTCTGGGCGCGGACCACATCCTGCTGGCCGCCGGCGGTCATTCGAACGGACCGGTGGAAACCGCGGCCCGCCTGGCCCGCGACCGCGCCCGCGTCGTCGACATCGGCAAGACCAAGCTCGACCTGCCGTGGAACGCGTACTACGACAAGGAGCTCGACGTCCGGTTCTCCCGGTCGTACGGCCCGGGCCGGTACGACGACCGGTACGAACTGCAGGGCATCGACTACCCCGCCGGGTACGTCCGCTGGACCGAGCGCCGCAACCTGGAGTGCTTCGTCGACCTGATCGCCCGCGAGCAGATCGACGTCGCTTCGCTGATCGCCAACACGTTCCCGATCGCGGACGCCACCGAGGTCTACCAGAAGCTCAGCGCGAACGCGTATCCCGGCGTCGGGTTCCTCTTCGAGTACCCGAAGGAGGCCGCGGCGCCGGCGCCGAAGCAGGTGGTCGCGCAGCGCAGCGAGTCAACGGCCCGTCCGGCGCCGAGTGGCGCTGTCCGGATCGGGTTCATCGGCGCCGGCAACTACGCGTCGAGCATGCTGCTGCCGCATCTGCAGAACGATGAGCGCGCCGTCCTCGCGCGCGTCGCCACCAACAAGTCGCTGTCGGCGGCGAACGCCCAGCGGCGGTTCGGTTTCGAGGCGATCTCGACCGACGCCGACGAGGTGCTCGCGGACGAAAGCCTCGATGCGGTCTTCGTGGTGACCCGGCACAGTACGCACGCGGAGCTGGCCTGCCGTGCCCTGGAGACCGGCAAGGCCGTCTTCGTCGAGAAGCCGCTCGCCCTGACCGACGAGGAACTGGACCGGATCGTCGCCACGGTGGATGCCACCGGCAACGACCGGTTGATGGTCGGCTTCAACCGCCGGTTCGCACCGCTGCTGACCGATCTGAGGTCCCGCTTCGGCGAGCCGGGCGGCAACTTCTCGCTCCGGTACCTGGTCAACGCCGGCAAGCTCGACGCCACCAGCTGGTACCTCGACGCGGGCAAGGAAGGCACCCGGTTCGCCGGCGAGGGCGGGCACTTCATCGACACGCTGACCTGGTGGCTGAACAGCCTCCCGACCGAGGTGTACGCCGTCCCCGGCCCGGACACCGGCGACGTCGTCGTCACGCTCCGGTTCGCGAACGGCTCGGTCGGCACGATCAGCTACGTCGGCGGCGGCAACGCGCGGTTCCCGAAGGAGACCGTCGACATCACCGGTGGTGGCCGCAACGCGCGCTTCGACAACTTCCAGAGCGCCGCGGTGTGGACCGGGCGCAAACCCTCCACCCGGCGCGCCCGCAGTACCGACAAAGGTCAGCGGATCGAGCTCGAGCGCTTTGTCGCGGCGGTGCGGTCCGGCGGCCCGATGCCGATTCCGTTCGAGGCTCTGGTCGCTGTCACCCGCGCCACGATCGCCGTCGACCGCAGTCTGGCGAGCGGCAGGCCGGAGTCTGTGTTGCCGGAGCGAGGATGAGCCGCCAGCCCTTGGGCTGGTACGTCCGCCGCCTCCGCCGGATGTCCCCCACCGAACTCGTCTGGCGGTTGCGCGATGCGGGACGCCGTACTGCCTGGGCCTACCAACAAGTGCGGCCCGGGCAGGACGCGGCGGTTCAGCTTCCACTGCGCAGGGAGCTGACGTTCGGTACGGCGCTGCCGCCGCGGACTGCGTTCGCCGTACCGGAAGACGCCCGGAAGGCAGTGATCGCGACCGCCGACGCCATCCTGGACGGGAACCTCGAGGTGCTCGGGGTGGAGCGCACGGACCTGCGCGCGCCGGACTGGTTCCGCGACCCGGTCACGGGCCGCCGGTCCGATCCGTCGCAGTACGTCTTCAAGCTGAACCACCGCAACGAGGAAGCCGTCGGCAACATCAAGCAGGTGTGGGAGTTGTCCCGCCACCACCACCTGACCCAGCTGGCCGCGGCCTGGTACCTGACTCACGACGACCGGTACGCCGGACGCGTCGCCGACCACCTGAACGACTGGTGGCGGGCGAACCCGTTCCTGTCCGGCGTGCACTGGGCGAGCGGGATCGAGATCGGCCTGCGGCTGATCAGCTGGACGTGGGTCCGCCGGCTGCTGAACGACTGGCCCGAGATCACCGACCTGTTCGAACACAACGAGCTGGCGCTGCAGCAGCTCTACTGGCACCAGCGGTACCTGGCCGGGTTCCGCAGCCGCGGTTCGTCGGCGAACAACCATGTGATCGCCGAAGCGGCCGGGCAGCTCGTCGGCGCCTGCGCGTTCCCCTGGTTCAGCAAGAGCGCGCGGTGGCGCGCGGAGGCGGCAGCCCTGCTCGAGAAGGAACTCGACGCCAACACGTTCCCGTCCGGCGTCAACCGCGAGCTGGCCACCGACTACCACCGGTTCGTGTCCGAGCTCGGTCTGTACGCCGCTCTCGAAGCCGACCTCGCGGGTCATCCGCTGAGCCCGCGGACATGGGACCTGCTGACCCGGACCGTCGACGTGGCCGCCGCGATCGTCGACACCACCCTGCGACCACCGCGCCAGGGTGACGACGACGAAGGCATGGTCCTCGTCCTCGACCCACCAGATGTCACCAGTTGGTCGGCGTACCTGTCCTTGGGAGCCGCTGTGGTCGGCAAAGCGCCCTGGTGGCCCGACAGCCAACCCACGGCGACCTCTGTCATCGTCGGCTCGCTCACCGACCGCCAGCAGGCCGATCGGCCGCCTGAGCGACCGGACCACTTCCAGGACGCCGGGCTGACCGTTCTGCGCAGTACCGATGCCGGGCGGGAGATCTGGTGCCGTGCGGACGCCGGCCCGCACGGCTTCCTCTCGATCGCGGCCCACGCACACTCCGACGCGCTCTCGCTCGAAGTACGCGTCGACGGCGTCGACGTGCTCGCCGACCCGGGGACGTACTGCTACCACGGCGAAGCGGAGTGGCGGGACTACTTCCGCTCCACGATCGCCCACAACACCGTCGAGGTCGCCGGCACCGAGCAGTCGACCTGGGGTGGCCCGTTCCTTTGGCTGCGCGGCGCCACCGGGACGGTACGCCGGTACGCCGAGAACACGTGGGACGCCGAACACGACGGCTACGCTCCCGTCACCCATCGTCGTACGGCGGTGCTCGCGGACGGCGTACTCCGGGTGGAGGACCACCTGGACGCGGAAGCCGACGTACGGATCGCCTGGCAGCTCGGCCCCGAGGTGGCCTTCGACGCCGCCACCGGGCGGCTCACATGGCCGTCCGGCGCGGCTGCTGTCGAGCTCCCGCCCGAACTCACCTGGACCACCCACCGCCGCGAACACCATCCGCCGCTGGGCTGGTACTCGCCGCGGTTCGGTCACAAGATCCCCAGCACGACGCTGATCGGGGCGGGACGGCTCGCGCCCGGCTCCCCCGCCGTGACCACCTTCCGCTTCTGAGGTGTATCAGCGCCCGCGTCAGCCCCTCTATTACTCCGTATCAACGACTCGATACCCGATGGACGTTCACCAGGAGGGGACTGTGAGCGCACAGCAGCTGGACGTGAAGAAGTCCTGGCGGGCGATCCGCCGGCACCGCCTGATCGTGGCTGCGGTAGCCGCGGTCGGGCTGCTCGGCGGGATCGCGTACGGCTTCGTCGTCCCGGCCATGCACACCGCCACCTCGCTCGTCGTCCTGCCACCACCTCCGGTGAGCGAAGCCGAGAAGGCCACCCAGTCCGGGGCCCAGAGCATCGAGACCCAGGTCTTCATCGCCGAGAGCGAGCCGGTGCTGAAGAGCGCCGGACAGAACCTGTCCCCGGCACTGTCGACCGAGGAGGTCCGGCGCCGGGTCAAGGTCACCGCGGTCACCCAGGACGTGCTGAAGATCGACGCCAGGGGACAGACCGCGCGGCAGTCCATGGAGCTCGCGAACGCCGTCGCCGGGATCTATCTGGTGTACGTGACCAGCGCGCAGAACCTGCCCGGTGACCTGGGCAAGAAGACCGGTGCGCGCGTCCTGGAGCAGGCGACCACCGCGCGCGGCGGCAACATGCTCGTCCACCTGGGCATCTACGGCGGACTCGGACTGCTGATCGGTGCGGTGGCCGGCGCCATCGGCGTCCTGGCGAGGGCCCGCGGTGACCGGCGGCTGCGGCTGCGCGACGAGATCTCCGACGCGGTCGGCCTGCCCGTCCTGGCGTCGGTCTCGTCGTACCAGGCGACCGATGTCTCCGACTGGGCCTACCTGCTCGAGCACTACGCGCCGACCGCGGTCGAAGCCTGGAGCCTGCGCAAGACCCTGCACCACCTCGGGCTCGACGTTCGCAACGGCGCACCGGTCTCGCTGACCGTCCTGTCGTTCGCGGGCGACGACAAGGCGCTGCCCCTCGGCCCGCAACTGGCCGCGCTGGCGAACTCGATCGGGCTCAGCGCCTCGATCGTGGTCGACGCGCACCAGGAGCCACCGGGCTCGTCCGCGCTGACGATCCACCTGGTCGTCGTCGACCGGGAGACGCCGCAGCTGGCCGGCACCGAACGAACGACGAACACGATCGTCGCGCTCTCGTCCGGCGCCGTCACCGCCGAGGAGCTCGCCCGGCTCGCGGTCGCGGCGGCCGCCGACGACCGGAACATCGACGGACTCGTAGTCACCGATCCTGACCCGACGGACCGAACGATCGGCCGGGTGTCGCAGTCGCAGCGGCGGAACAACTCGCGACTGCCCACGCTCCTCACCGGCACGGCGAGGAGAACGAAATGAGTAATCAGCCCTACAACGAGCCCGCGGTCCGCGAGCCGGTCTGGACCGACGACGACGGCCTGTTCGACGCCGAACGCTCGGCGTCGTTCCCGCCGGACAGCCTGGTCACCTTCCGGTTCATCCGGGACGCGCTGCGCCGGCACCTGCGGATCTGGCTCGTCCTGGCGATGGTCGGCCTGGCCGCCGGCCTCGCCTCGACCCAGGTCCTGCCGGTGCAGAGCACGTCCAAGACCCGTCTGCTGCTGACCCACCGCGAGGGCGAGGACCAGACCAAGTCGATGGCCACCGACGTCAACCTGGCCACCACGCACACCGTCGCGAAGCGCGTGATCGACCTGCTCAAGCTGCCGACGACGCAGGACGACCTGCTCAAGCAGTACACCGCGACCCCGGCGACCGACCGGATCCTGGAGATCAACGCCAAGGGCAAGACCGACGCCGAGTCGACGCGACTTGCCACGGTGGTCGCCCAGGTCTTCCTCGTCTACCGCAAGGAACAGATCGCGTTGCAGGACGCGCCGCTGAACCGCGACATGACCGCCGCGAAGAACGAGCTCTCGCTGGCCGAGCAGGCGGTCCGCGCGGCCGGCGACGACCCGTCGGACCTGAAGCGACCGAACAGCGCGGAGGCTGCTCGGCTCGGCGCGGCCCGTGACCGGCTCGTCTACGTCCAGCAGCAGCTGCTCGACCAGCAGGTCCAGGCCTCCCGGATGAACAGCAGCCGGATCCTCGACGTCGCCGCTCCGGTGCCGGTGTCGGTCAAGCGGACACTCGTCATCAACGCGGGAACCGGCCTGCTCGCCGGCCTGTTCCTCGGCTTCGGCTTCGTCGTCGTCCGCGCGCTGGTCTCGGACCGGCTGTGGCGACGTCAGGACATCGCCCATGCCCTGGGGGCACGGGTGCGGTTGAGTACGGCGCGTCCGCCACGGCTGCGCCTGCTCCCCCGGCCGACCGTGTTGCGCAAGTCGCAGCAGCGGCGTCCGGAGACGCAGCTGATGGTCCAGCATCTCGAGCACCGCATCTTCTGGGCCGAGCGTCCGGTGCCGTCGCTGACCGTCGTCGGCATCGACGACCTGCACACGTGTGCGCTCGCCGTGGCCTCGCTCGCGGTGGCGCTGGCCCAGGACGGCAGGCACGTCCTGGTCGCGGACCTCACCCGGTCCGGCCAGCTGGCGAAGATGCTGGGTGTCAAGACACCGGGGACACAGGAGTCACGGTTCAGCGAGCAGGGCCGGCGCATCGAGGTGCACCGGGCCGACCCGGACGGCGGTCCGGCCGAGGGTTCGTACCTGCGCGTCGGTGACAGCAGCCGCCCCAGCGGCTCAGGTGACGTGGCGCTCGACGCGGCCTGGGAGGTCGCCGACATCGTCCTCAGCCTGGCCGAGCTGAGCCCTGAGCTCGGCGCCGACCACCTGGCCACCTGGGCGTCGCACGCGGCCGTTGTGGTCACCGCCGGCCGGTCCACCGCGACCGCGATCCAGGCCACCGGTGAGATGCTGCGGCTGGCCGGCCTCGAGGTCACCACCGCGATCGTGCTGCGGCCGGACCGCACCGACGAGAGCGTCGGTGTCGCCGAGGCGGAGTCCGGCCGGGCCCGGACCGTCGACGTGGAGATGTTCGGCCGATGACGCTCGCCGGCCTCGGGAACCAGCTGACCACGCGGCTCGGCACACGGCCGACGCGGCGGGTCGTCGCGCCGGAAGTCCGCCGGCGCCGGCGCGTCCAGCTGACCTGGGCACTGCTGGTGCTGAACGTGATGACGTTCTTCCCGGACGCGCCGCGGCTGCTGCCGATCCCGGGCGCGTTCGGCAAGCTGATCGCCCAGGGTGCTCTGGTGGTCGCCCTGATGATGGTGTTGTCGGTGAACCGGCCGGTTCGGGTCCGGCGCAGTGTCTTCATCTTTCTGCTGATGACACTGGCCGCCGAGGCGCTGATCGCGAGCATCCGGGCCGAGTTCCTGCTCGGCGCGTTGTTCCGCGCCGGCCGGCTGGGCGGATTCGCGCTGGTGCTGTGGCTGTTGACGCCCTGGTGGATCCGCCGCGACCTGCTGCTGGTCCGCACGCACTTGATGGTGCTGTGGGCAATCGTCGGCTCGGTCGTCCTCGGTCTGGTCGTGTCCCCCGGGCTCGCGATGACCGAGGATCGGTTGCACGGCATCCTCTGGCCGATCCCGCCGACCCAGGTCGGGCACTACACCGCCGTGGCCATCGGCCTGACGGTCGTGCTGTGGATGTCGGGTCTGCTCCGGCGGAGCGTGGCGCTGGCGAGTGTGCTCTGCTGCGTTCCGGTGCTGCTGCTCACGCACACCAGGACCGCGCTCGCCGCGGCGATCATCGGTGTGACCTTCGCCGGCCTCAGCCTGTTCACCGCACGGACCCGGGCCCGCAGAGCGTTCCTGATCGGGATCGCGATCTTCGCGATCGGCGCGCTCACGCTGAGCTCGGTGGTGACCACCTGGCTGGCGCGCGGTCAGGACACCGAGGAACTCGGCGCGCTGACCGGACGGAAGTTCGTCTGGGACGCGATCCTCGCGCAGCCTCGCTCCACGTTCGAGATCCTGTTCGGCTTCGGCCTGTCGAACAAGTCGTTCAACGGGCTGCCGATCGACAGCAACTGGCTCGGCACCTACTACGACGTCGGGCTGGTCGGCTGCGCGATCACGATCCTGATGGTCGCGTTCGTGCTGGTCGCCGCGTGGTTCCGGCCGCAGGGACCGCAACGGGCACTCGCCCTGTTCCTGGTCGTCTACTGCGTCGTCGCCTCCTTCACCGAGAGCGGTCTGAGCGAGGCGTCGCCGTACCTGCTGGAACTGACGCTGGCGGCATCGCTGGTGTACTCCGCACCGACCCGTGAAGGACCGCGATGAAGATCCTGATGGTGCACAACAGGTACCGGTCGACCGCGCCCAGCGGCGAGAACCGGGTCGTCGACCAGGAGAGCGAAGCGCTCACGGCGGCCGGGCACACCGTCCGGCACTTCGAGCGGCACAGCGACGACATCGAGGACTGGACGACGCTCAAGAAGGCGACGCTGCCCGCGCGGGTGGTGTGGAGCCGGACGAGCCGGCAGGACCTCGTCCGCGAGCTCTTCCGGCACCGTCCGGACGTGGTGCACATCCACAACACTTTCCCGTTGCTGAGTCCGTCGGTGCTGTACGCCTGCCGCCTGGCCGCCGTACCGGTGGTGATCACGCTGCACAACTACAAGCTGCTGTGCGCGAGCGGCGACTTCTTCCGCGACGGCGACGTCTGCCACGACTGCGCGGGCGGCAACCCGGTTCCCGGCGTCCTGCACCGCTGCTATCGCGGATCGGCGCTCGCCACCGCCACCACCGTGCTCAACACGCGCGGCCATCGGCGCAGCTGGCGCGACCTGGTCTCGGCGTACGTCTTCATCTCCGAATCGCAACGCCGGTTGATGTCCGGGATGGACTTCGACCCCGAGCGCACCTTCGTCAAGCACAACATGGTCCCGTACGACGGTCCGGTCGTAGGAGACCTGGCGGCACCGCGACGGCAGGTCAGCTACGTCGGCCGGCTCGACGCCGCGAAGGGCGCTCCGCTGCTGATGCAGGGCTGGGACGCGTACCGCGCGAGCGCCGGCGACGACGCGCTCCGGCTGGTGATCGCCGGCGGCGGACCGATGCTCGACGAGGTGACGGCCTGGGCCGCCGAGCGGCCGTCGGTCGAGCTGCGCGGCCTGATGAGCAAGGCCGAGGTGTTCGAGCTGATCGGCGAGTCCCGTGCGGTGGTGCTGCCGTCGGCGTGGGAGGAGACGTTCGGGCTGGTCGTGGTGGAGGCGATGGCGGTCGGCGTACCGCCGCTGGCGTCCGGGCACGGGTCCTTCCCCGACCTGATCTCCGACGGCGTCGACGGTGCGCTGTTCGAACCGGGCGATCCGGCCTCGCTGGGCAAGCTGCTGCTCGACGTCGACGCGGACCCCGAGCGGTACGCCGAGCTGGGCAGACAGGCCCGCAGCACGTACGAAACCCACCATCAGGTCGACCGCAACGTCGAGCAACTGCTCGAGATCTACCGCTTCGCGGTCGCGAACCCGGTCACCATCACCCGTCGCTGAGTCCGAGGATCACATGCCCCCCGAAGGAAACGTGAAGCCACCCGGCGGACCGCCGGCCGCTGCCGGCACCGCATGGTACCGGCGGCCGCCGGTGCTCGGCGGCGTCGCACTGGTCATCGTCGCCGCGCTGGTCGCAGTCGCCGTGTTCGTGCTCCGCGACGACCCGGATCCGGCCACCGCGACACCGACGGCGAAGGGTTCACCGGTGGTCACCAACGGTCCGGTGGCCGCACCGTCGGCGCCGCCCGCGAAGATCTGCGGCAACGCCAAGGCGCTGTCCGGCCCGGCCACCGCGCCGGCGAACGCCGTCGTAGTGACGACCGCGGACAACCTCAACCAGATCACCGAGAAGCACCCGGCCGGTACGACGTTCTGGCTCGAACCCGGCACGCACAAACTCGGCTCCGGCGAGTACTCCCAGGTGGTCCCGAAGGACGGCAACACCTACCTCGGCGCACCGGGCGCGATCCTCGACGGCGGCCGGCGGAACCGGTACGCGTTCACCGGCTACGCCACCCGCGTGACGCTGAAGAACCTGACCATCCAGAACTTCGGACCGGTCCGGACCAACAACGACGAAGGCGTGGTGAACCACAACGCTGCCGCCCGCTGGACGATGACCGGCAACACCATCCAGGACAACGCCGGTGCCGCCGTCATGGTCGGCGACCACAACGTGATCCGCGGCAACTGCCTGCAGAACAACGGCCAGTACGGCTTCAACGCCTACCACCCGGACAAGGTCGCGAGCATCACGATCGAGGGCAACGAGATCGCCGGCAACAACACCGACGACTGGGAGAAGCTCAAGCCCGGCTGCGGCTGCACCGGCGGCGGCAAGTTCTGGGAGGTCACCGGCGCGGTCGTGCGGAACAACTGGGTGCACGACAACCACAGCGCCGGCCTGTGGGCCGACACCAACAACACCGGCTTCGTGATCGAGGGCAACTACATCGCCGGGAACCTGGCCGAGGGCCTGGTCTACGAGACCAGCTACAACGCCGGCATCCGGGGAAACACCTTCGCCCGCAACGGTCTCGGCAAGGGGCCGACCAACCAGGGCTTCCCGACCCCGGCGGTCTACATCTCCGAGTCCGGCAGCGACGCGCGCGTCCCGGGGGTGTTCAACAAGACCTTCGAGATCAGCAACAATGTCTTCATCGACAACTGGGCCGGCGTGATTTTGTGGGAGAACGCCGACCGCTTCGCCGGCTCCGCGGCCAACACCAGCACCGGCTCGGGCACGTTGGTCAACCCGTCGGTGGCGACCGCCAAGACCTGCAACGCGACCACGATCACGAAGCAGCCGTACCTGAGCGACTGCCGGTGGAAGACACAGAACGTCCGCGTCCACGACAACGTGTTCCGGCTCGACCCGAACAACGTCTCCAAGGACTGCGCGGCCCGGACCGGGTGCGGCTACAACGGCCTGTTCTCCAACTGGGGCACGTTCCCCGCGTGGTCGCCGTACAAGCAGGACGCCGTGCAGGACGCGATCACGTTCCACCAGGGCAACCGGTTCTTCAACAACACCTACGCCGGTCCGTGGAACTTCATCGTGCACGAGCAGGGCAACCGGGTGAACTGGGCCTCCTGGCAGGGCGCGCCGTACGGGCAGGACCCGGACAGCGTCGTCAAGGTGCTCGGGGAGCGCTGAGGGCGATGATCGGGCCCCCCGAACGCGTCACCTCGGAACAGATCGCGCTGCTGCGCTCGGTCGGGTACGCCGCGTTCAGCCGGCACGAACGCGATCTCAACGTGCTCGACCTGGTCTTCGACAGCTGGCTGGACACGCCGGGCGAACAGGACGTCCGGCTGCTGCGCTTCACGGGACACGGTGTGACGCTGGACGTGGAACGGGCCGGCGACTCGGTGGAGTTGCGGATCAGCCCGCCCGGGCCGGTCGAGGTCGAGACGCGCGGCGGCGTGGGGCCCGGCGGGCGGCGGCTGGTCAGCTTCCTGCTGCGCTGGCCGGGCGGCAGGCAAAGGCCGGTCCGGACCGCGTGGATCATGCTGTGAGCCACCATGATCTCCGGCGGTCCGGACCGGGCCGGTGCTGCTTCAGGAGGCAAGCAGCAGTCTGAGCTTGTCCAGGCAACGGCCGCGGATCGGGCCGATGCTGCCGATCGGGATCCCGATCGTCGCGGAGATCTCCGCGTACGGCACCGGCGGGTCGGCCATCAGCATCCCGAGGAGTTGCTGCCAGCGTTCCGGCAGGCTCTCCAGGGCGCGGCGGACGTCCTCGGCCCGTTCACCGGCCAGCAGGTCGGCGTCCAGTTCGGGCTGGTCGCCGGCCACGTCCTCGAACGCGGTCGCCTCGTAGGTCAGCAGCACCCGCTTGCGGAACGCCAGCACCCGCAGGCATTCCCGGCGGGTGGTGACCACCAGCCAGGCGCCGACCCGTTCGGGATCGACGCGGTTGATGTGCTCGAGCAACCGCAGCCAGACCATCTGCGAGACGTCAGCGGCGTCGCTGTCGCTCAACCGGAAGCTGCGGGTCACGGCCCAGACGAGCCGCGCATAGTGGTCGACCAGTTGGCTCCAGGCCACCTGGTCCCCCTCGGCGGCCCTGATCACCAGGGTCGCCGCCTCGGACCGGGCGACGGCCGACCTTTCCAGGATTACAGTCACGAATTCCCCCCTCGGGAACTTTCACCAAAGAACCGCTTCGGTGCCGGCCCCGAACCCCTTCGCGGGCCGGCACCGGTGTCCCGCAGGACACCGGTCAGTACGCGCCGTCGCTCCCCAGGACCGCGCGCGCGGTTTTCCACAGAATCAGCAGGTCCAGTGCGATCGACCAGTTGTCGGCGTACCGCAGGTCGAGCCGCATGGACTCCTCCCAGGTCAGATCACTGCGTCCGCTCACCTGCCACAGGCCGGTCAGCCCAGGCTTCACGAGCATCCGGCGCGCGTCGTCGATCGCGTACTGCGCGACCTCGGCGGGCAGCGGCGGACGCGGGCCGACCAGTGACATGTCCCCCCGGAGCACGTTCACCAGCTGCGGCAGCTCGTCGATCGAGAACCGTCGCAGGTACCGGCCGATCCTGGTCACCCGCGGATCGTCGCGAAGCTTGAACAGGACGCCGTTGCCTTCGTTCAGCGCGTGCAGCTCGGCCTTGCGTTCCTCGGCGTCGACCACCATCGTGCGGAACTTCAGCATCTGGAAAGGCTCACCGCCGCGGCCCACCCGGGTCTGCTTGAACAGCACCGGGCCACGGCTGGTCAGCTTGATCAGGATCGCGGTAACCAGCAGCAGCGGCGCCGCCCCGAGCAGCAGCAGACACCCGACCACCCGGTCGAAGATGCTCTTCAGCACATGCGGCCCGCCGCTCACCGACGGCCGCTCCAGGTGCAGCAGCGACAGTCCCGCGACCGGCCGGATCGAGATCCGCGGCCCGGCCACCTCGACGATGCCCGGCGAGACGATCAGCTCCACCCCGCGCTGCTCGAGCGCCCAGGACAGCTTGCGCAGCGAGTGTCCGGACAGCTCCGGATCGGCCGCCACCGCGACCACCTCGACGTCCCACTGGTCGACCGCCTTGAGGATGTCCATCTCCGCCCGGCCGAGCCGGTCGGTCTCCTCACCGGGGTACGGCAGCGGGGTGTCGCCGCGCGGCAGGCAGCTCGCCACCACGACGTACCCGTCGGTCTTGCGCTCCTCCAGGTGCCGGCGCAGCGTCGTCACCTGGTCGTTGCGCCCGACAACCAGCACCCGGCGCATGCACCGGCCCTCGATCCGCCGCTGGGAGATCTGCCGGTGCAGCAGCCAGCGGCCGACCAGCGCCGCGAAACAGGTCATCGGCACGGCCAGGATCACGAAGCCGCGGGCCACCTCGCTCTTGGTCGCGTACGACGTGATCGCGACCACCGCGGTCAACGCGACCGCGGCCCTGAGGATGGACCGGAACTCCTCCGGGCCGGTGCCGAAGTAGCGGGTCTCGTACCCGCGCTCGAGCGCCACACAGGCCAGCCAGGCGACCGGCAGTGCGGCGCCGAGCAAGAAATAGCCGAGGTTGATCTGGGCCCCGAACCGGACCACCAGCGCCAGCGAGACGCCGAACAGCGCCGCCGCCAGATCGCCGCCGAGCGCCGCCCAGCGGTACTTCGCGACCCAGCGCGCCTCCGTGAAACGCGCCGCTCGCGGCACCACCGCCGGCACTTCGTCCGGTACCACCCAGACCGGCCGACGACGCTCCCCCGACGGCGCCGGCCGAGGATCAGCCGATTCGGCCAACCCCTCGGACATGACAAAATCAGTCACGCACAGTCACCCCCCACAGGTGAAAACCGAAACCCGTGACCAACCCACACCCCGTCACGGACCTCGTCCATACGCCGCCCCCACAACGGCGTGACCCAGAGAGTACTACGGGGACGTGCCCGAAAAAAGCACTGGTGACGAGTGTTTACCCGCGCGAAAAAATGACTTCTCGGTTCCATAAATGCGAAACCCCCGGAAACCCGCCACGCGGATTCCCAGGGGTTTCAAACAACTACTTCAAGTGACCGGTAGCCGGGTCGGGGCGCCGATCGAAAAGGGGTACGTCAGCCCGCGATCAGCCCGTCGCCGCTGATCAGCTCGCGCATCTCGGCCAGTGAGCTGTCCGACGGGGGCAGGATCGCGTCGGAGTCGTGCAGTTCGTCGTCCGGCACCTTTTCGCCCGCGCGGACGAAATCGAGCAGCGCCGCGAACGCGGTCTGGTACGCCGTCTCGTCGCCGGACGACACCGCCTTCTCCAAGTCGCTGTCGACCGCGTTCAGCGCGTCGAGCTTGTCGTCGGCCAGTCGCCACTGGCCTTCACCCATGATGCGAACGATCACCGAATATCTCCGTCCTGAGGTCGCGCCGGCTCCGGGGCGGGCTGCTGCACCGGCTGCTGGGTCGGCTGAGTTGACTGCTGGGCGGACTGCTGGGCCTCACCGGACAGCTCCTTGGGCGCGCTGCCGCCGGCCAGCTGGGCCTTCATCGCGGCGAGCTCGTTCTCCACGTCGGAGCCGGACGACATCCGCTCGAGCTCGAGGGTGATGTTGTCCTTGCTGGTCCCGGTCGCGTCGTCGAGCGCGCCGGAGGCGAGCAGCTCGTCGATCGCACCGGCCCGGGCCTGCATCTGTTGGGTGCGGTCCTCGGCGCGCTGCACCGCGAGACCGACGTCGCTCATCTCCTCGGAGATGCCGGAGAAGGCCTCGTTGATCCGGGTCTGCGCCTCGGCCGCGGTGTAGGTGGCCTTGATGGTCTCCTTGCGGGTCCGGAAGGACTCGACCTTGGCCTGCAGCCGCTGGGAGGCGAGCGTCAGCTTCTCCTCCTCGCCCTGCAGCTGCGCGTGCTGGGTCTGCAGGTCCTCGATCTGGCCCTGCAGACCGGACTTGCGGGTCAGCGCCTCGCGAGCCAGGTCCTCGCGGCCCATCGAGAGCGCCTTCTGCGCCTGCTCCTGCAGCTTGGCCGCCTGCGACTGCAGCTGCGATGCCTGCAGCTCCACCCGCTTCCGGCTGGTGGCCACATCGGCCACGCCGCGGCGTACCTTCTGCAGCAGCTCGAGCTGCTTCTGATACGAGTAGTCAAGGGTTTCGCGAGGATCCTCGGCCTTGTCCAGGGCGGAGTTCGCCTTGGCCTTGAAGATCGTCGACATCCGCTTGAAGATGCTCATCGATATCCGTACCCCTTCTGTGCCGGACTGACGACCCGGCGTGCGTGCCTTCCACCCTATGTCCCACCGGGTCACCACACCATCAGGACCGGCCCGGATAAAGTAGTGGGAAGGTCCGGGGACCACCCCGAGTCGCGACCGAGCCCTGCGAATGAGGTTCTGACCCCGTGTTCCGTCGTACCAAGTCTGAGACAGCTACCACCGTACCCGTCGAGCCCCAGGGCAAGCTGGGCGGCAAGGGCCGTCCCACGCCGTCCCGCAAGGAAGCGGAGGCCGCCCGCAAGGCCGCGTTCAAGAAGCCGCGCAACCGCAAGGAGGCAGCGGCCATCCGGCGGGAGAAGATGCGCACCGAGCGGGCCAAGATGCAGGCCGCCATGCAGACCGGTGACGACCGGTACCTGCCGGCCGCCGACAAGGGCCCGGTCCGGCGGTTCGCCCGGGACTACGTGGACGCCCGCTGGTCGGTGATGGAGTTCGCGCTCCCGGTGCTGCTGGTGGTGTCGCTGCTCGGCGTGGTGTTCTCGCCGCAGTTCCCGTGGCTGGCCGGCATGGTCAACCTGCTGTTCCTGTTCATGATCCTGCTGATCGCCGCGGACTGGTTCCTGCTCACCCAGGGCCTGAAGCGGCAGGTGGCGGCCAAGTTCCCGAAGGAGTCCACCAAGGGCCTCGGGTTCTACGCCGTTCGCCGGACCATGCAGATGCGCCGCTGGCGGCTGCCGAAGCCGATGGTGAAGCGCGGCGAAAAGCCGACCTGAGCCGACCCGGGCTGACCTGGGCCGGGGGCAGTAGGGTCTGGGGTATGGACTTCCGCTTTCTCGGCAACAGTGGTTTGAAGGTCAGTGAGATCTCGTACGGCAACTGGCTGACGCACGGCTCACAGGTGGAGAACGAGCAGGCCAAGGCCTGCGTTCGGGCGGCGCTGGACGCCGGGATCACCACGTTCGACACCGCCGACACCTACGCCAACACCAAGGCCGAGTCCGTGCTCGGCGAGGCGCTGGCCGGTGAGCGGCGCGAGTCGCTGGAGATCTTCACCAAGGTGTACTGGCCGACCGGCCCCGGCGGACCGAACGACACCGGTCTGTCCCGCAAGCACATCCTCGAGTCGATCAACGGCTCGCTGCAGCGGCTCGGCACCGACTACGTCGACCTCTACCAGGCGCACCGGTACGACACCGAGACGCCGCTCGAGGAGACGATGGAGGCGTTCGCCGACGTCGTCCGGCAGGGCAAGGCGCTGTACATCGGTGTCTCGGAGTGGACCGCGGAGCAGCTGCGCGAGGGCCACCGGCTGGCCCGCGAGCTGCGCATCCCGTTCGTCTCGAACCAGCCGCAGTACAGCATGCTCTGGCGGGTGATCGAGGCCGAAGTGGTGCCGGCGTCGGAGGAGCTCGGCATCGGCCAGGTGGTGTTCTCGCCGATCGCGCAGGGGGTGCTGACGGGTAAGTACCTGCCCGGGCAGCAGCCGCCGGAGGGATCGCGGGCGACCGACGCCAACGGGTCCAACTTCATCAAGCGGTTCCTCACCGACGACGTGCTGACCCGGGTTCAGGAGCTCAAGCCGCTCGCGGACGAGGTCGGACTCTCGCTGTCGCAGCTGGCGATCGCCTGGGTGCTGCAGAACTCCAACGTGTCCTCGGCGATCATCGGCGCCTCCCGCCCCGAGCAGGTCACCGAGAATGTCAAGGCGTCCGGCGTACGGCTCGAGGAGGGTCTGCTGAAGCGGATCGACGAGGTGCTCGGCCACATCGTCGAGACGGATCCGGCGAAGACCGCGCAGAACGCCCCGCAGAAGCGGCCGAACTCATGAGCTGGAGCTGGCGGTTCGAGACCGCGAGCGGCGCACTGGTCGACCCGGGTGAGGTCGGCGGTGCGGAGTTCTCGGCGCAGGGTGACGCGGAGAGCTGGCTGGGTGAGGTTTGGCGCGAGCTGGCCGAGCGCGGCGTCGGCCAGGTGTACCTGCTCGAGGACGGCCGCGAGGTCTACGGCCCGATGAGCCTGTCCGCCGCGGAGTGATTCGCGGGAGCAGCAGAGTAAGCTTCGGTCGAACCAACACCTGCGTTCCAGGGAAGCCGGTCGAAGTCCGGCGCTGACCCGCAACCGTAGGTCACCGTGGGGCCCCCGAAGGGTGTCCCCGCGGTGACGAGCCGGAACACTGGGGCGCAGGTAGTCAGGCTCACCTACCCGTCGTGGTCCGCGGGTGGAGCCCCCTACCCTGCCGGTGCAGACGGGTGTCCTCCGCCACCGGGCCATGGCCCGACCGAGGATCGACAATGACTGCACACCGGACCGCACGACTGGTCCTCAGCCTGCTGGCGGGTCTCCTGCTGGCGGGGACCGCCGTAGCCACTTCCGTCACCAGCGCCACCGCTGCCGTCGACCGGACGACCGAGGACGGCTACCGCTTCTGGGGCTACTACCAGTGGACCAACAGCGCCTGGACGTTCGCCCAGAAGGGCGCCGACGCGTTCGTCCCCGCCGACGGCTCCGTCGAGGGCTGGCGGTACGCGCTCGGCGGCGCCAAGCCGCGGGTGCCGCGCGCCGCGGGTGACTTCGAGGCGATCTGCGGCAAGACCCCGGCCGAGACCGGGAAGAAGCGGGTCGCGGTGGTCGTCGACCCCGGCACGCCGCAGGACGCGGTCGCCGGCGAGCAGCCCGGGCCGGCCACGGGTACCTGCGTGGTGACCGACGTGCAGGCGAACGGCGCGAAGATCCTGGCGGCCGTCGCGCCGGTCCGGATCGAGAAAGGCCTGACCTGCGGCGTGGACGGCTATCCGGCCAAGGGCTGCGGCGAGCAGGTGAAGAACATCAACGTCCCGGCCACCGACGAGCCGGTCACGCTGCAGATCGGCGACGCCGTGGGTTCGACGGCGGTTCCGGCGGCCCCGGCGTCGTCGGAAGGCGACAACGGTACGCCGTGGTCCGGCATCGTGATCGCCGCCGTGGTGGTCCTGCTGCTCGCTGGTGGCGGGCTGGTCCTGAATCGCCGTCGCGCGGGCGCGAAGTAGGAGCTGAGCGAGTGCGTGCAGTCCACCACCTCACCCTCCCCCGGGCGCTCCACCCGGGAGCTTGGTGGTTGTGGGCGTTGTGCATGGCTGTCGCGGCCAGCAGGACCAGGAACCCGGTCCTGCTGGTCCTCATCCTCGCGGTGACCGGCTTCGTCGTGTCGGCACGGCGTAGCGACGCACCGTGGGCGCACAGCTTCACCGCGTTCCTCAAGCTGGGTCTGGTGGTCATCGGTGTCCGCGTGGTCCTGCAGGCGCTGCTGTCGACGCGGGCCCAGGGCAACACTGTGCTGTTCACGCTGCCGCAGATCCCGCTGCCCGAGTGGGCAGCCGGGGTGAAGCTCGGCGGCGAGGT
Source organism: Kribbella sp. NPDC048915 (assembly GCF_040649595.1). NCBI lineage: Bacteria > Bacillati > Actinomycetota > Actinomycetes > Propionibacteriales > Kribbellaceae > Kribbella > Kribbella sp. NPDC048915. The sequence goes on from NZ_JBEZFT010000012.1 coordinate 102,210, forward strand.
CACCGCCGAAGCGCTGCTGACGGCTCTGTACGACGGCGGCCAGCTCGCCGTGATGCTGTGCTGCGTGGGGGCGGCCAACGCACTCGCCAGCCCGCGCCGGTTGCTGAAGTCGTTGCCAGGGGCCCTTTACGAGATGGGCGTGGCGTGTGTCGTGGCGCTCACGTTCGCGCCGCAACTGGTGACCGACGGTCGCCGGATCCGGATGGCGCGCCGGCTGCGCGGCCGGACGCGCGCCTCGTTCCGGACCACGGCCATGCCGGTGCTGGAAGGCGCGCTGGACCGGTCCGTCGAACTGGCGGCTGCGATGGACTCACGCGGCTACGGCCGGACGGCGCAGGCGTCGCGCGCGCAGCGTCGGCTGACCGCGCTCTGCGTTCTGCTGGGGCTGCTCGGCATCCTGCTCGGCGTCTACACGTTGCTGACCGACTCCATGGCGTTCCCCGTCGCAGCCGGTGCACTGGCGGCAGGCATCCTGCTGGCGGTTGTCGCGATGGCCATCGGCCGGCAGCGGGTCGCCCGTACCCGCTACCGGCCCGACCCGTGGGCGTTGCCGGAGTGGCTCGTCGTCGCAGCCGGTGCGGTGGCCGCGGGCGTCATGGTGTTCGCAGCGATCCGTGGCGTGCACGGTCTGTTGCTGGCCGGTCCGTTGGTCGTCCCACCGTTGCCGCTGCTGCCGGCCGTCGGCGTGCTCGTCGGCCTGGTCCCGGCGCTGGCTGCACCACCTCTCGACAAGGCGGCCGCATGATCGAGTTCGACCACGTCACAGTGACGTACGACGGTGCGCCCGCACCCGCGCTGCGGGACGTGAGCTTCACCGTGCCGGAGGGAGAGCTCGCGCTGGTGATCGGCCGGACCGGATCCGGCAAGTCCACGCTGCTGCGGGCGATCAACGGCCTGGTGCCGCACTTCTCCGGCGGCACCCTCGCCGGACGGGTCGTGGTGAACGGCCGGGACACCCGCGAGCACCGGCCGCGTGATCTCGCGGACGTCGTCGGCATGGTCGGCCAGGACCCGATGGCGGGCTTCGTCACCGACACTGTCGAGGACGAGCTCGCGTACAGCATGGAGTCGCTGGGCATTGCGCCGGACGTCATGCGGCGCCGCGTCGAGGAGACGCTGGACCTGCTCGGGCTGGCCGACGTCCGCGACCGGGCGCTGACGTCCCTGTCGGGCGGTCAGCGCCAGCGCACCGCCATCGGCGCAGCGCTGACGTCGCACCCCGCCGTACTGGTGCTGGACGAGCCGACGTCCGCGCTGGACCCGCAGGCGGCCGAGGAGGTATTGGCGGCGCTCCAGCGGCTCGTGCACGACCTGGGCGTCACTGTGGTGATGGCGGAGCACCGGCTGGAGCGCGTGATTCAGTACGCCGACCGCGTGATCGAGGTGCCGGGTGGCGCTGCCGCCGTGTCGACCGGCCTCCCGTCCGAGCGCATGGTGACCGCGCCGGTCGCCCCGCCGGTCGTCGAACTGGGACGGCTGGCCGGCTGGTCGCCACTCCCCCTGTCCGTGCGCGACGCACGCCGTGCTGCGGTCGCACTGCGCAGTCAGCTCGATGCCTCAGCCCCGGACCGTCCCGTCGCCGAACTGGGCGCTGAACTGGGCCGGTGCACCGACCTGGTCGTCGCCTACGGCACCGTGACCGCGCTGCGTGGTGTCTCGCTGAGCATCCGCGCCGGTGAGGTCGTCGCGCTGATGGGCCGCAACGGCGCCGGCAAGTCCACGCTGCTCAACGCGCTCGTCGGCGTCCTCCCAATCCGATCCGGTACTGCGGTGGCGGCCGGAGCGGACCCGCAACGGACCAAACCGAAGCAGCTGGTCAAGGCGGTCGGACTGGTCCCGCAGGAGCCCGCTGACCTGCTGTACGCCGCGACCGTCGCGGATGAATGCGCAGGGGCGGACTCAGACTTCGACGTGCCCGCCGGCAGTTGCCGCGCACTGCTGCAGCGGCTGGCACCCGACGTACCGCTGGACGCCCACCCGCGCGACCTGTCCGAGGGGCAACGACTCTGCTTGGCGCTCGCCGTTGTGCTGTGCGGAGCGCCGCCACTGTTGCTGCTGGACGAGCCGACGCGGGGACTCGACTACGGCGCCAAGCGGCGTCTGGTCGCGATTCTGCGCGAGTTGGCAGCCGCCGGCCATGCCGTGGTGCTGTCGACCCACGACGTGGAGATGGTGGCCGAGGTCGCGACGCGCGTCCTGGTCCTCGCGGACGGTGAACTGGTGAGTGACGGCAAGACCGCCGACGTGATCGCCGGGTCGCCCGCGTTCGCGCCGCAGGTGGCGAAGATCCTTGCTCCGTTGCCGTTCCTGACCGTCGGCGAGGTGGCCGACGCCTTGGACCGGGCATCATGAAGCTGATCCGCTTCATGCCCCGGAGCACGATCGCGTTGCTGGTCGCCTCCGCGGTCGGCGTGCTCGCTTTCGCCTGGCCACTGTTTCTGCAGACCTCCCAGGCGGGCGAGTCGGCGATCGGCCATACGACGGATGCACCCTGGCTGTTCGTGCTGCTGCTGCCGTTGCTGGTCGGGGTGATCCTCGCGGAGTTGTCCGAGTCGGGCATCGACGCGAAGGTGATCTCACTGCTGGGCATGCTCGCCGCGATCGGTGCGGCCCTGCGGGCCCTGGGTCCGGGGACGGCCGGTCTGGAGCCGGGGTTCTTCCTGCTGGTACTGGCCGGCCGGGCGTTCGGCGCCGGGTTCGGATTCGTACTCGGGGCCGTGTCGTTGCTGGGCGGCGCGATGATCAGCGGCGGAGTCGGACCGTGGATGCCGTTCCAGATGTTCGCGTGCGCGTGGATCGGCTGCCTGGCCGGGCTGTTGCCGCGCGTCGGCGGGCGGCTGGAGTTGATGGTGCTCGCGGCGTACTCGCTGGTCGCGGGTGTCGCCTACGGAGTGATCATGAACCTGTGGTTCTGGCCGTACGCGACGTTCGGCAGCGACTTCTCCTACGTTCCCGGTGACGAGCTCGCCGAGAACCTGCACCGCTATCTGTTGTTCGTAGTCGCGACGTCGCTGGGATGGGACATTCCGCGCGGCATTCTGTGCGCGATGCTGGTGCTGGTGCTCGGGCGGCCGATTCTGAACGCGTTCCGGCGGACGGCGCGCAAGGCTGCCTTCGAGGCACCGGTCGTCTTCGACACGGCGACCGAACCCGCGCCCGTGCGTGACCTCCCCGACCTCGGGAGGACGCGTGGCTGACCGGATCCTGGTGCTCGGCGGCGCCCGCTCGGGCAAGTCGATCGCCGCGGAACGGCTGCTGGCCGACCTACAGGACGTCGTGTACGTCGCCACCGGCGGAGACGACTCCGGCAACGCCGAGTGGGCCGAGCGCGTCGCGAAGCACCAGGCCCGCCGCCCCGTCTCCTGGGGGCTCGCGGAGACTCTCGACCTGGTGCCGCTGCTCGAGTCCGCGGGCCCGCCGCTGCTGATCGACTGCCTCACGCTCTGGCTGTCGCGGACGATGGACGCCGTCGAGGTTTGGACCGACCTGACCCACGCGCACCTGGTCGAGGATCGCATCGCCGCACTCGCCGACGCATGGGCCGGCACTCCGCGGCATGTGGTTGCGGTGAGCAACGACGTCGGATCCGGGATCGTCCCGGCCGATCCTGGTACGCGGCTGTTCCGGGACCTGATGGGCCGCCTGAACACCACCATCTCGCTGGCGTCCGACCAGGTCCTCTGGACGATCGCCGGCCGGACACTACCGCTCACATGAGCTGGGGCGACGCGGCGCGGCTCTGCTTCGGCACGCTGAGTGTGTTGCCGGTCGGCGTACCGAGCCGCGTCGACCGTGCCGTCGGCGGGCGCGCGATGCTGCTCGCGCCGGCGGCCGGAGCGGTGCTCGGTGGAATCGCCGCCGGAGTCGTCGCACTCGCTCAGCTCATCCGGCCGGACGCCGACCTGCTGGCGGCGGTACTGGGCGTCCTGGTCGTGGCCGTACTGTCAGGTGGGCTGCACCTGGACGGGCTCGCCGACTTCGCCGATGCGCTCGGCAGCAGGCGCGACCGCGAGACGATGCTGCGGATCATGAAGCAGAGCGACATCGGGCCGTTCGGCGTCGTCGCGATCACCGCCGTACTCCTCCTGGACGTCGCCGCCCTCACCGCCTGCGTCCAGTCCGGCTTCGGCTGGCAAGCAACCCTCGTCGCCACCACCGCCAGCCGCCTGACCCTCTCCTGGTCCTGCCGCACCACAATCCCCTCGGCCCGCCCCGACGGCCTGGGAAGCCTGGTTGCTGCGACAGTAACTCCCATCAAGGCAGCCGCCACCACAGCCATCGTCGTCACCGCCGCCATTGCCCTCACTTGGCTGAGCACCCCAGCCACGGGCGTTGCGGTGGGTGGGGCTGCGGCTGCAGTGCTGCTGGCGGTCGCGACCAGTGTGCTGATCAGTCGACGGGCTCGGCGGCAGCTGGGAGGGACCACGGGTGACGTGCTGGGTGCGACCGTCGAAATCGCGCTCGCGATCGCGCTCCTGACACTCGCGTTGACCATGTGAGCGCTCCCTCCACCACTCCGGCGCCCCGGTGGTCTACTGTCGCCGATGAAACGTTCTAGTGGGGTAGTGACGGCGAGGTTGCGGATGACGGTGATGATTCACGACCGGTGGGCGGCCGAACACGGCCCGCAATCCGTTATCTTTATGTAATGAACGCAACCCGCCCGGCTCCGGGCTCACAGGCTTCGCTGCGCGAAGCCAACCGTGAGCGCGTTCTCAGTGTCGTCCGCCAGCACGGCCCCCTCACCCAGGTCGAGATCGCGGCCGCGTCCGGCCTGTCCGCGGCCACCGTGTCGAACATGGTCCGCGAGCTGGACCGGGCCGGCATGGTCGGCCTCTCGCGGAGCATCCGCAACGGCCGCCGCGCCGTACTGGTCTCACTCGCCTCCGGCGGCGGCCTGCTGGCCGGTGTCACGTTCGGCGAGCGCGACGTCCGGGTCGCGGTCGCGAACGGTTCGCAGGAGATCCTCGCCCAGCAGCTGATGCCGCTGCAGGCCGACCACGTCGCCGACGAGGGCATGGAGCGCGCGGCCCGCCTGCTCGCCGACCTGGCCGAGACGGTCAGCTCGGGCGTCGAGGACATCACCGCGATCGGGTTCGGCCTGCCGATGCCGGTCGACGCGATCAGCGGCGAAGCGGGCTCCGACGCGGTGCTGCCCGGCTGGCGCGGCGTGAACGTCACCGAGGCGATGTCGGCGTACCTGCGGGCCCCGGTCGCGCTCGACAACACCGCGAACCTCGCCGCCCTGGGCGAACTACGGGCCGGCGCGCTCCGCGGCGTACGGAACGGCTGCTACCTGAAGTTCTCGTACGGCGTCGGCGCCGGACTGGTGGTCAACGGCGACGTGTTCCGCGGCTCGGCCGGTACGGCCGGCGAGATCGGCCACGTCACGATCGACGAGAACGGCCCGATCTGTCGCTGCGGCAACCGCGGCTGCCTGGACACGTTCGTCGGCTCGCGGGCCCTGATCAGCAGCCTGGCCGCGTCGCACGGACCACTGCGGCTCAAGGACATCGTGACCCGCGCGCTCGGCGGCGACCTCGGCTGCCGCCGAGTGATCGAGGACGCCGGCCGCCGGGTCGGGGTCGCGGTCGCCGGGGTGGTGAACCTGCTCAATCCGGAGGCGATCGTGGTCGGCGGCCTGCTCGCCGAGGCGGGCGACCTGATCCTCGATCCGCTCCGTGAAGCGCTGGACCGGTGCGCGATCCCGAGCGCCGCGGCGACCGTCGATGTCCGACCTGCCGAACTCGGCGACGAAGCCGACATCGTCGGGGCCCTGCACCGCGCGTCGCTGCTGAGTCAAGCAAATATCTCTACTTCTTGAATTCAAGTCTTGACGTCAACGCTGGACCGAGCTTGACTTCGGGCAGGCCAATTGGGGCCTGTCTTGTCAAGGAGTCCGCCTATGTCCGTCTCTGCAATCCGTCTCGCCGGTCTCGGCCTCGCGGTCTCGGCGCTCGCCGTGTCCCTGGTGGCCTGTGGTTCCGACGACTCCGGCAGCGGCTCAGGCAGCGCGAAGAAGATCGCGCTGTTGCTGCCCGAGTCCAAGACCACCCGGTACGAGGCGCTCGACCGTCCGCTGTTCACCGAGGCACTGAAGGCGGCCTGCGCCGACTGCGAGCTGATCTACAGCAACGCCGACCAGGACGCGGCGAAACAACAGCAGCAGGCCGAGGCCGCCCTCACCCAGGGCGCGAACGTGCTCGTCCTCGACCCGGTTGACGGCAAGGCCGCCGCGGCCGTGGTGAACGCAGCCAAGGGCCAGAGCGTCCCGGTGATCGCGTACGACCGGTTCATCGAGAACGCCGACTACTACGTGTCGTTCGAGAACGAGGCCGTCGGCAAGCTGCAGGCCCAGACGCTGGTCGAGACGCTCAAGGCGGCCGGTAAGACCTCGGGGAACCTTGCCATGATCAACGGCTCCCCCACCGACCCGAACGCCGCCGACTTCAAGAAGGGCGCGCACGGCGTGCTCGACGCCAGCGGCTTCAAAGTGGCCGCCGAGTTCGACACCCCGGACTGGAGCCCGGACAAGGCGCAGGCCTGGATGGAGGGCCAGCTGAGCGCGATCAAGAACGGCCTGGTCGGCGTGTACGCCGCCAACGACGGCACCGCCGGCGGCGCGATCGCGGCGCTCAAGGGCGGTGGCGTGACGCCGTTGCCGCCGGTCACCGGTCAGGACTCCGAACTCGCCGCGATCCAGCGGATCGTCGCCGGTGACCAGGCAATGACCATCTACAAGGCGGTCAAGCCGCAGGCCGAGGCCGCCGCCAAGGCCGCCGTGGCGCTGGCGAACGGCGACAAGCCGGAATCCACCACCGAGAAGAGCGGCGTCCCGTCGACGATTCTCGACCCGGTCGCGGTGACCAAGGAGAACATCAAGGACACGGTGGTCAAGGACAACATCTACAAGATCACCGACATCTGCACCGCGGCATTCGCCGCCGCCTGCACCGCTGCGGGTTTGAGCAGCAACTAGTCCGCCGCAGTCGCATGCGCCCCCGCAGTGAGGTGCGGGGGCGCATGCTTGGACAGACACCTCGAGCCTGGAGGCTGAGCGAGTGACCGATCGAGTAGCAGTGCCCCCCGCTCCCCTGGACGTCGGCGCCGGAACGGTGCTGCGGCTGCAGGGGATCTCCAAGCGTTTCGGCGCCGTGCAGGCGCTGAAGAACATCGAACTGGACGTCCGGGCCGGTGAGGTGCTGGCGCTGGTCGGCGACAACGGCGCCGGCAAGTCGACGCTGGTCAAGACCATCGCGGGCGTCTACACCGCCGACGACGGCACGATGGTCTTCGACGGCCGCGCGGTCCGGGTGTCCAGCCCGGCCGAGGCGCAGCAGCTCGGTATCGCCACCGTGTTCCAGGACCTGGCGCTGTGCGACAACCTGGACGTCGTCGCGAACCTGTACCTCGGCCGCGAACTGCGCACCGGCACCAGCCGCATGCTGGACGAGGTCGAGATGGAGCGGCAGTCCTGGGAGCTGCTGCGCCAGCTGTCGGCGAAGATCCCGTCGGTGCGGATCCCGGTGGCCAGCCTGTCCGGCGGCCAGCGGCAGACCGTCGCGATCGCCCGCAGCCTGCTCGGCAGGCCTAAGGTCGTGATGCTGGACGAGCCGACCGCGGCGCTCGGCGTGGCGCAGACCGCCGAGGTGCTCAACCTGGTCGAGCGGCTCCGCGAACGCGGCCTGGCGGTCATCCTGATCAGCCACAACATGGCCGACGTGATGGCGGTCGCGGACCGGGTCGCCGTACTGCGGCTCGGCCGCAACAACGGGGTCTTCGTGGTCAGCGAGACCAAGACGCAGGACATCGTCGCCGCGATCACCGGCGCGACCGACAACGCCGTCTCCGAGCGCGCCGCGCGCCGGAGCGTGGAGGAATCATGACCGCGCACGACTCAGCCCAGTTGCCGGCCGACCTGCCGGCCGATCTGCAGGACGAGCGGCTGATCGCAAGCCACGGCGTCAGCGGCGCCGTCTCGGCGTTCACCGCCCGGCTGCGCTCCGGTGACCTGGGTTCGGTGCCGGTGGTGATCGGCCTGGTGGTCATCTGGGCGGTCTTCCAGATCGCCAACAGCTCGTTCCTGTCCAGCCGGAACCTGGTGAACCTGACGCTGCAGACCACGTCGGTCGGAGTGATTGCCCTCGGCATCGTCCTGGTGCTGCTGCTGGGCGAGATCGATCTCTCGGTGGGTTCGGTCAGCGGTGTCGCGGCGGCGCTCGTCGGAGTCACGTTCGTGAACCAAGGCTGGCCGCTCCTGGTGTCGCTGCTGGCCGGTGTCGCGCTCGGCGTGGCGATCGGATTGTTCTACGGCCTGCTCTACACCCGGTTCGGGGTCCCGAGCTTCGTGATCACGCTCGCCGGTCTGCTCGGGTTCCTCGGGCTGCAGCTCCTGGTCCTGGGCAAGGACGGCACGATCAACCTGCCGTACGACTCCGCGCTGGTCGGATTCGCGACCCGGAGCTTCCTCTCCCCCGCGCTGGCGTACGCCGTGGTGGGACTCGTCGTGGTCGCCTACACGCTCAGCCGGTTGCAGAGCCGGACGACCCGCGCGGCGGCCGGCCTGTCCGCGGCGCCGACCTCGATGATCGTGATCAAAGCCGCCGGACTCGCGGTCGTACTGCTGATCCCGGTCGCGGTGCTGAACGGCGACCGCGGGGTCTCGTCGATGTTCCTGCTGTTCCTCGCGCTCGTCGTGGTCACCGACATCGCGCTGCGCCGTACCCGCTGGGGCCGCTCGGTGTTCGCCGTCGGCGGCAGCGTCGAGGCCGCCCGCCGCGCCGGTATCAACGTGCGCGCGATCTACCTGACGGTGTTCGCGGCGTGCTCCACGTTCGCGGCCGTCGGCGGCATCCTGGCCGCGGCGCGGCTGGTCGCGGTCGGTCAGGCCAGCGGCGGTACGGACACCAACCTGAACGCGATCGCGGCGGCCGTCATCGGCGGCACCAGCCTCTTCGGCGGCCGCGGTTCGGCGTACTCCGCCCTGCTCGGCGCGCTGGTGATCATGTCGATCTCGAACGGACTGGCACTGCTCAGCCTGGACTCGAACGTGCGCTACATCGTCACCGCCGGCGTGCTGCTGATCGCGGTCACCATCGACTCGCTCAGCCGCCGCAGCCGCCAGGCGCACGGGCGCGCTTAACTGACCGGCAACCACAAGAAAGCCCCCCGTCGCCGTTGACGGGGGGCTTTCTCGGTCTCGGTAACGCGGTCTGGGCTAAGCGGTGGCGGCGGTCAGATCCGCCTTCGGCTCCGCGAAGTGGCACGCGGCGGTGTGGCCGACGCTGGACTGCGGCTTGATCTCCAGCAGCGGCTCCTGGCCGGCGCAGATGTCCTCCGCCTTCCAGCACCGGGTCCGGAACCGGCACCCGCTCGGCGGATCGATCGGCGAGGGGACGTCGCCGACCAGCCGGATCCGCTCCTTCGGCGGGACGCCGCGGATCGTGCCCAGGTCCGGCGCCGCGGACAGCAGCGCCTGCGTGTACGGGTGCTGCGGCGCGTTGTAGATCTGGTCCCGGCTGCCCTGCTCGACGATCTTGCCCAGGTACATCACCGCGACCTGGTCACAGAAGTGCCGGACCACGCCGAGGTCGTGCGCGATGAACACGAACGCGATGCCGAGGTCCTGGCGCAGGTCCTCGAGCAGGTTCATCACCTGCGCCTGGATCGACACGTCCAGGGCGGACACCGGCTCGTCGGCGATGATCACCTCGGGCTCGACGGCGAGCGCCCGGGCGATCCCGATCCGCTGCCGCTGACCGCCGGAGAACTCGTTCGGGTACCGGTTGTGGTGCTCGGGGTTCAGACCGACCCGCTCCAGCAACTCCTGGACGCGGCCGAGCTCCTTGCCCTTCGGCACCAGGTTGTGGACGCGCAGCGGCGTACTGATGATGTTGCTGACCGTCTGCCGCGGGTTCAGCGAGCTGTACGGGTCCTGGAAGACGATCTGCAGCTGGCGGCGGAACGGGCGCAGGTCCCGCTCCTTGAGCTGCGCGATGTCGGTGCCCTTGAACAGGATCTGCCCCGACGTCGGGGTCAACAGCCGGGTGATCATCCGGCCGGTGGTCGACTTGCCGCAGCCGGACTCGCCGACCAGGCCCAGGCTCTGGCCCGCCTTCAGGTCGAACGTGACACCGTCGACGGCCTGCACGACCTTCTTGGTGCGGCCGAGACCGGCCGCCTCCTTGATCGGGAAGTGCATCTTCAGGTCGCGGACCTGCAGCAGGGTGTCGCGGGTGGTTTCGCTGGTGGTTTCGCTCATGGCTCCTCGGTCCCCCTCGTCAGCCCAGTCTCGGCGCGACTTCGGTCTCGTAGATCGAGGCCTTGTCGTGCAGGTGACAACGGGACGTGTGCGCACCGGCGCCGTCGACCGGCAGCAGTTCCGGCAGTTGGGTGGTGCAGAGCTCGCCCTGGACGCGGTCCTTGTACGGGCACCGCGGGTTGAACGAGCAGCCGCCGGGAAGGTTCAGCAGGCTCGGCGGCAGACCGGTGATCGGGCGCAGCTTCTCGTTCGCCGTCGACACGGTCGGGATGGACTCGAGCAGACCCCAGGTGTAGGGCATCCGTGGGTTCGCCAGCACGTCCTCGGCGGTGCCGTACTCGACGCAGCGCCCGGCGTACATCACCAGGACGTCGTCGGCCATCTCGGCGACCACCCCGAGGTCGTGGGTGATCAGCACGATCGCGGAGCCGAACTCCTTCTGCAGGTTGTTCAGCAGGTCCAGGATCTGTGCCTGCACGGTGACGTCGAGCGCGGTGGTCGGCTCGTCGGCGATCACCAGCTTCGGGTCGTTGATCAGGCTCATCGCGATCATCGCGCGCTGCCGCATACCGCCGGAGAACTCGTGCGGGTACTGGCCGAAGCGTCGCGGCGGGTTCGGGATCCCGACCAGGTCGAGCATCTCCAGCGCGCGCTTCTTCGCGGCGTCCTTGGAGACGTCGTGGTGCACCCGGTACGCCTCGACCAGCTGGTTGCCGATCGTGTACAGCGGGTGCAGCGAGGACTGCGGGTCCTGGAAGACCATCGAGACCGCGTCACCGCGGATCTTCATCAGGTCGTTCTCGCTGAGCCCGATCAGCTCGTCGCCGCCGAGCTTGATCGAGCCGGAGATCCGGGTCCGCTTGCGGTCGTGCAGGCCCATCACGGCCATGCTCGACACCGACTTGCCGGAGCCGGACTCGCCGACGATCGCCAGCGTCCGGCCGAGCGGCACCGAGTAGCTCAGGCCGTTCACCGCGCTGACCAGCCCGTCGGCGGTCGGGAACTGCACAGCCAGGTTCTCGACCACCAGGTACGGCGTCTCGCCGCTCGGGTTGATCGCGCCCTGCCGGCGTTCGCGAGTGGCGACCGAGGGGCCCCGCTTGGCTGTGCTGTCGGCCATGCCGTCCTTCCGGTCGTCCGCTGGGATGTTCTGAGGGGTGACGTCCTGCGCGGTGGAGTCCTGGGCGGTGACGTCCTGCGCGGTGGAGTCCTGGGGTGTGCTGTCCTGTGGTGTGCTGTCCTGGGGTGTGCTCACGACAGCCTCACCCGCGGGTCGATCAGGCTGTAGCCGATGTCCACCAGGAAGTTCATCGCGACGATGATCACCGAGGCGACCAGCACGGTGCCCATGATCACGGGAAGGTCGTAACTGTTCAGACTGTCCAGCACCAGGACGCCGAGGCCGGGGAGGTCGAAGATCCGCTCGGTGAAGATCGCGCCGCCGAGGCTGCCGGCCACGTCCAGACCGAAGATCGTGACGACCGGGATCAACCCGGAGCGGAGCGCGTGCTTGTAGGTGACCACCCGGTCGGACAGGCCCTTGGCGCGGGCGGTCCGGATGTAGTCCTCGCTCAGCGTCTCGACCATCGAGCCGCGCGAGTATCTGGCGTACGACGTACAGCTGTAGACGCCGAGCACCAGCCACGGTGTCAGCAGACCTGCCGCCCATTTCGCCGGATTGTCCGTCGGTGGCGTCCAGCCGCCGCGGGGCAGGATCGGATAGAGCACGGTCAGGTACAGCGCGACCATCAGCGCCACGATGTAGTAGGGCACCGAGCTGACCACCAGCGTGCTGGTCATCAGGACCCGGTCGCCGACCGTTCCGCGTCTCTTCGCCGCCATCGATCCGACGAACACACCGATCGTCAGAACCAGGACGGCGTACCCGAGCACGAGTGACAAGGTGACCGGGAACCGGTCCTTGATCATCTCGGTGACCGGGCGGTCGTTCTTGAACGAGAAGCCCAGGCACGGCGCCGCGCAGTGCTGCGTGACACCGGCGGTGGTGAAGTCACGGCCGGTGAAGATGCCGCCCGCGTACTCGGCGAACTGCTGCACCTTCGGCCGGTCGAGGTGCAGGTTCGACCGGATCTCGTCGTAGCGCTGCTGGGTGCAGTTGCGCTCGCCGCAGATCGCACCGGCGGGGTCGGTCGGCGCGATGAAGAACAACGCGAAGGTCGCGATCAGCGTTGCCAGCACGACACTGAGCGCGCTCACCAACCGGCGCGCCACGAAGTAGAGCACGGGATTGTCTCCTCACCGAGCGGCGTGGCGCCCGGACCTCGGTCCGGACACCACGCCACCGTTCAGTGGATCAGTACTTCTTCAGAACAGATCAGGGCTGCTTCAGGAACATCGAGGTGAACTCGAAGAGGCCCTGTGTCGGGTCGTTGATCGCGTGCCCGATGTTCTTGCCGATCGGCATGTTGCTGGAGCTGTAGTACAGCGGGATGGCCGGGAGGTAGTTCTCCAGGATGTCCTTGTCCAGCGTCATCCATTCCTTCAGCTGCTCGTCCGGCGTCTTCGCGGTGATCGCGTCGATCTTCGCGTCGAGCGCCTTGTCCTGCAGCTGGCCGACGCTGTTGCCCAGGCCGATCGCGTCGGACTTGAACAGCACCGGGTACCAGCTGGTGCCGGACGGCCAGTCGGAGCACCAACCGGTCGGGGTCTTGCCGATGTTCACCGGAGCGTTCTGGTCACCGGTGAAGGTACGGATCTTGGCCTTCGGGACACCGATGGCCTTGACCTTGAAGCCGGCCGCCTCGAACTGCTGCTTGCGGAACTGCGTGGTGCGGGTCGAGATCGGGTCGTCGATCGAGTAGTACCAGCTCAGCTCGAAGTTCAGCTTGCCGAGCTTGGTCAGCTCGTCCTTGACCTCCTTGGCGATCGCCGGGTCCTCGGCGCCCTTACCGGTGCCGTCCAGGCCGGGGATCGCGTACTTCTCGTAGCCCGGCACGGCCGGCGGCAGGATCGTCGACGCGGGCGGGTCGTCAGTCGGGTTCAGACCGGCCACCTTGCGCCAGCCCTCGGTCGGGTGCGCCTTCGCGACCAGCTTGCGGATCTCCAGCGGGATCTTGCGGCTGTCCATCGTGTAGAGGATGGTGCACGGCGACGGGCCCTTGACGAGCTGCGCCTGGTCCTTGACCTCGGGCAGCAGCGAGACGTCGAGGTTCGAGTAGTTCACCGCGTTGGCGTCCGGGCCGGAGCTGGCCAGCACCTGGCGCTGCACCTTCAGCGTGTCCTGGGCGAACTTGAAGTCCCAGCCGTCCACGTACTGGTGCCGCACCGGGTCGGTGTTCGGGTCCCAGTTCGGGTTCTTCACCAGCTTGAGCTGGCTGCCCGGGGTGTACGACTGGACCATGTACGGGCCGGTCGCCATCGGGCGCTGCTCGTAGTTCTTCTGGGTGTCCTTGGCCTTCGGGATCGGCGTGAACATCGGGAACGCCGCGTAGAAGGGCAGGTCGTCGAACTTCTTCGCCAGGTGGATGACCAGCGTGTGGTCGTTCGGCGTCTCGACACCCTTGTAGTTGTCACCGCCGGTGCCGTACGGACCCTTGTAGGTCTCGCCGTCCAGGAAGAACTGCTGCTGGTACGTCGGTCCGGCGTCGTACAGGTCGTGCGCGAAGGACCGCTTGATCGCGTACGCGAAGTCCTCGGCCTTGACCGGCGTGCCGTCGTGGTACTTGATGCCCTGCTTCAGCTTGAACGTCCAGGTCAGGCCGTCCTCGGACTTGGTGCCGAGGTCCTCGGCGAGGTCCGGAACCAGGACCGGCTTGTGATCGGGGCCGTCCAGCCGGTACTGCGTCAGCGACCGGTAGAACAGCTTCTCGATCTGGTTGCCGTCGGTGTAGTAGGTGGCGGTCGGGTCGAAGGTGTCCGGGGTCACGTCGGACAGGACGGTGATGGTGCCGCCCTTCTTCGCCCCCTCGACCTCCGGCGCCGGGCCCTTCGCAGTGGGGTCAGTAGCCTTCTCCTGGGCGCCCCCTACGTTGTTGCCACCTTCGTTGTTGCCGCTGTTCGAGGACGGGGTGCCACAGGCCACGGCGGCCAGCATGACCGTCGCCGCGACCGCGGTTATCCGTTTCCACTGCATGTTCGGGTTTCTCCTTTTCTGCCGCAGGGGCAATCGCCGCACTACCGGCGAGTCTTGGGGTCGAAGGCGTCCCGGATGGCGTCTCCGAGCAGGGCCAGCGCGAGCACCAGGGCGGTGATCCCGACGACCGGCAGCCAGAGGTAGAGCGGGTCGGCCTTGAACCAGTTGGTGGCGACGGCGATCGTCTGCCCCCACGAGGGCTTCGGTTCGACCAGTCCGACGCCCAGGAAGGACAGTCCGGCCTCCGCGGTCACGTACGCGGGCAGCGACAGCGAGGCGGAGATCACGATCGGGGCGACCAGGTTGGGCAGCAGTTCCTTGAACAGCACCTGCCGGGTCGGTACGCCGATCGCCTTGGCCGCGAGCACGAACTCGCGTTCGCGCAGCGAGAGCACCTCGCCGCGGATGATCCGGGCCAGACCGGCCCAGCCGAAGAACGCAAGCACGAAGATCAGGACGTAGAACCTGATGTCGGCCTGCTCCTCCGGGGTCAGGTTGAACGAGCCGCCGCGCATCGACTCGACGATCGGCACGATCGCGATCGCGAAGAGCAGGTACGGCAGGCTCAGCACGAAGTCGATCAGCCAGGAGATCACCCGGTCGACCCAGCCGCCGAGGAAGCCGGCCAGCAGACCCATCACGACGCCGACGGTGGTGCCGACGACGGTGGCCAGGAACGCGATGATCAGCGACGGGCGGGCGCCGTACACCCAGCGGGCGAAGTTGTCCCGGCCGGTCTTCGGCTCGACGCCGAACCAGTGCTCGGCGTTGACGCTGATCGTCGGGTAGCCGTACTCGTCGACGAGGTCGGTGTGGAAGGCGCCGAAGGTCTGACCCTCGAGCTTGGTCAGCAACGGCGCCAGCACCGCGACCAGGATGAAGAACAGCACGATCGCCGCGCAGATCACCGCGACCCGGTCCTTCCGCAGCCGGTCGAACGCGATCCGGCTCGGCGACTTCCCGTGCGGAGTGGCGGCCGTACGGGCCGGCTCTGCCGACGCCGGGTGTTCTTCGACCCCTACGGTCGAGTCGGGCGACCCAATACTCATTCGCACTCCGTCAAGTTCAATCGGCCGGAAATCGGTCCGCGGATCCGGCACGCGTCAGGGATTTGCGTGCCGACCTTGGGCGCTGGTGCGGGCTCGCGTCAAATCCGCTTGACAGGCGCCGTCCGCACAACCGCGCGCTAGCCTGCCTGACGCTGTGACGGCAAACCAGCGAAGGTCGGCACCAGTGCACAAATCGTTACCGGAACAGCCACTCCGCCGGAATATTTGCCCCGTTTTGTCACCGTCCGCACATATTCGTACGCGAAACGCGGCGGCACAATACCGACAGTGGCCAATTTGTGCCAGGTTCTTACGCAGTGTGACGATTCGCTTCGTTCGGTCGCGGAACGAATTCAGCGCACGTGGACCGTCACGAAGGGCGGTTTGACGACCGCGAAGGTTTCCTTGCGCCCGCGAATGTCGACGGCCACTTCGTCGCCTTCTTTCACCGACGCGTCGAGCAGCGCCAGCGCGATGCCCTTCTTCAACGTCGGCGAGAAGGTCCCGGACGTGACCTCACCCAGCGCCGTACCGGATTCCGACAGCACGGACATGTGCGGCCGCGGGATACCGCGCCCGACGGCGAGCAGGCCACGCAGGATCCGCGCCGGCCCGCGTTCCTTCTCGGCGCGCAGCGCCGCGTCGCCCCAGAAGTGCTCCTTCTTCCAGCCGACCGCCCAGCCCGACCGCGCCTGGACCGGCGTGATGGCGGGCGAGATGTCCTGGCCGTGCAGCGGGTAGCCCATCTCGGTGCGCAGCGTGTCCCGGGCGCCCAGTCCGGCCGGCACGATGCCGTACTCCTCACCGGCGCTCAGCAGCGCGTCGAAGACCGCCACGGCGGCAGCGTTCGGTACGACGAGTTCGTAGCCGCGCTCGCCCGTGTACCCGGTCCGGCACACGACCACCGGCGTACCGTCGACGTCGGCCGTCGCGAAGGACATGTAGTCGTGTCCGGTCGGCAGACCGATCGCGGACACCACCTCGTCGCTGTTCGCACCCTGCACCGCGAGGATCGCGTAGTCGTCGTGGACGTTGGTCACCTCAACGCCGTCCGGGGCCTCGGCCTGGAGCAGCCGGACCACCTCGGCGGTGTTCGCCGCGTTCGGGATCAGGAACACGTCGTCGTCGGCGTGCAGATACGCGATCAGATCGTCGACCACACCCCCGTGCTCGTTGCAGCACAGCGTGTACTGCGCCTGGCCCGGAGCGATCTTGTTCAGGTCGTTGGTGAGACAAGCGTTCACAGAGGCGGCCGCACCCGGACCCTTGACCGTCGCCTTGCCCAGATGGCTGACGTCGAAGACGCCGACCGACGTCCGGACGGCGGTGTGCTCGGCCACGACACCGGAGTACTCCAGGGGCATCTCCCAGCCGCCGAACTCGGCGAACTTGGCACCGAGCGCGATGTGACGCTCGTGCAGCGGGGACTTCTTCAAAACCGGCGACTCAGTCATGCAGCGGAACTTACCGGACGCGTAGCATGCTCAGGCAGCACGCACGTACCGTGACGACCGGCCCGTCTGCCCGCCGGTCAAGGAGGACTGAGGATTTCGTGACCACCATCACCCTGAGCAAGTCCGATGCCGCCGGCGTCAAGAGCGACGCCGTGGTCATCGGCGTGGTCAAACTCGGCGGCGGCGTCACCCTGCCGGCCGGCACCGAGTCGCTGAACGCCGCGTACGGCGGGAAGCTGGTGGAGGTGCTGTCCGACCTCGGCGCCACCGGCAAGACCGGCGAGGTCACCAAGGTGCCCGGGCCGAAGCCGGGCAAGTCGGCCACGCTGATCGCGGTCGGTCTCGGCGCGGCGCCCGACGGCGCCCTCAAGACCGAAGACCTGCGGGCCGCGGCGGGCACCGGCGTCCGCGCGGCCAAGACCGCACAGTCGGTCGCCTTCGCGCTGCCGACGCCGGACGCGGAGTGCGTCCGCGCGGTCGCCGAAGGCGCACTGCTCGGCCGCTACGCGTTCACGGCGTACAAGTCGTCCGACGGCAACAACGACGCACCGGGCAACCTGATCGTGCTCACCGACCTGGCCCGGAACAAGGACGCCAAGACCGCGCTCGAGCGCGCCCAGGTGACCGCCGAGGCCGTCGCGCAGGTGCGTGACTGGGTCAACACCCCGCCGTCGGACCTGCACCCGGCCGAGTTCGCGGCGGACGCGGTCAAGCTCGGCAAGGAGCACGGCCTGAAGGTCGAGGTGCTCGACGAGAAGGCGCTCGCCAAGGGCGGGTACGGCGGCATCCTCGGCGTCGGCCAGGGCTCGGCCAACCCGCCGCGGCTGGTCCGGATGACCTACACGCCGCGCAAGCCGGTCACCCACCTGGCGTTCGTCGGCAAGGGCATCACGTTCGACTCCGGCGGCCTGTCGCTGAAGACGTCGTCCGGCATGGTCAGCATGAAGTCCGACATGGCCGGCGCCGCCGCGGTGATCGGCGCGACGATCGCGATCGCGCGGCTCGGGCTGCCGGTCCAGGTCACGACGTACGCCGCGATGGCCGAGAACATGCCGTCCGGGTCCGCGGCCCGGCCGTCCGACGTGCTCACCATGTACGGCGGCAAGACCGTCGAGGTCCTGAACACCGACGCCGAAGGCCGCCTGGTCCTCGGTGACGCACTGGTCCGGGCGGGCGAGGACAAGCCCGACCTGATCGTCGACGTGGCCACCCTGACCGGCGCCTGCGTCGTTGCCCTCGGCACCAAGGTGGCCGGCGCGTTCGGCAACACCGACAGCGCCCGCGACCGGGTCGTCGACGCCGCGGTCGCCGCGGGCGAGTCGATGTGGCCGCTGCCGATCCCGTCCGAGATGCTGGACAAGCTGAAGTCGCACTCGAAGGTCGCCGACCTCGCGAACATCACCGGCGAGGCCTGGGGCGGCGCGCTCGCGGCGGCCGCCTTCCTCGGCGATTTCGTTGCTGACGGCATCGACTGGGTGCACCTCGACGTGGCCGGGCCGGCCTTCAACGACGGCGGTCCGTCCGGCTACACGCCGACCGGCGGGACCGGGTATGCGGTCCGCACCCTGGTGGAACTCGCCGCCTCGGCGAGCTGAGCTTCGTGCGGGGCCTGCCGTTCGGTCAGGCCCCGCCGCTGTTCTTCATCCGCGCGTTGTACTCGCGCATCCGCGGCGGGTACCCGACGACGGCCGCGTCGTACGACGGGATACCGAGCCGGTTGGCGAAGTCGTGCGCCCATTTGACCGACGGGACCCGGCGCCGGGTCCACTCGCCGTCCACCGCGACCAGGAGCAGGGTGTAGTCGGTCACCGCGGTCCGCGGCTCGACAAATCCCTCCACTCCCTGGCGGGTCTGCGCGAACTCCAGCAGGTGCGCCTGGTCCGGGGAGTCCGCCCGGCGCATCGTTCCGGCCTTCTGCCGGCGACCGAACCACTTCATGACGTAAGTGTCCACTATTTGTGCAAGTCGCGGCCGAAATCCTGGATAACGGTTGCGTCCGCATTCCGGTCCGCGCGCCCCGGCCGGTCCGAGGGTTGATCCGGGCCCGATCGGTGACAAGATGACGCCGGGCCGGAACCGCGATCCGGGGCCGGCCCGTTCTGGACCGGACCCACGGAGGAACCTGTGACTGAGACCCCTACGACGTTCGACCTGGTGATTCTGGGTGGTGGCAGCGGTGGGTATGCCGCTGGTTTGCGGGCTGCGACGCTGGGGTTGTCGGTGGCGTTGGTGG
>NZ_JBEZFT010000013.1:0-2720 GCF_040649595.1 Kribbella sp. NPDC048915
CCTCGCCCACGACCCACCCACCCCGCAAGCCCAAGCGATCCTGCACGCCCTCGGCATCGACCCGAACTGACACACCCCAGTGGCACGACTCAGGTCAGGCGACTGACGCGCTCGGGCTCAAGGGCGGCTGGATGAGCTACTTCGGCTGCCGCGCAGCACCCCTCGGCGCGGTCGGTCCGGAGCTCGTCGCGGCGGTGTTCTACAACTTCCACCCGGCGATGGTCGCGCGGGCGATCCTGGACGCGTGGACGTACGCCACCCCGGCACAGCTCCTCGTCGCGCGGCTTCGGGCTGTGCACAACGCCGTACAGCGGTTGTTCAGCTCTGGTGACTGATGTGTGGGTGGGCAGATGTGGTGCGGCGGGGTTCGGCCGGATGGCTCCCGGGCGGAGGGATATCCGCGCATGTTGGATCGCACGCTCCACCACGGCCGGGGTCACCCGCGAGACACGACAAACGCGCTGGCGGACGCCGGTTGGCGAGCATTGGGTGACGAGTTGTGTACCGAATTGCACGACCTGGTACGGCCGTTGAGCGCGCGGCTGATGGCGGACGGGCTGATCCCGGCCGACAATCCGATGGGCCTGCGCTGGTCCTGAGCCTACTTCCGCAGGCCGGCCTCGGCTGCCCGTAGTACGGCGGCGGTGAGGGCGTCGAGCACGTCCGACTCGAGTTTCCAGTGCTGCCAGTACAGCGGAACGTCGATGTATTTGCCCGGGGCAACTTCGACGAGGCGGCCGGCCGCCAGCTCGGCGTCGGCGACCTGGTCCTCGATCATCCCCCAGCCGAGCCCGATCCGGACCGCTTCGTGGAACGGCGCCGACGCCGGGATCGCGTGCGACGGCGGATCCAGCTTCCGCCGGGTCACCTTGCGGACCAGGCGGTGCTGCAGCACGTCCTTCTCGTTGAACACCACCATCGGCGCCTCGACGAGGGCCTCCGGCAGCGATTTGCCGCGCAGCCAGCGTTCGGCGTACTCCGGGGTGGCGAGCGGGAGGTAGCGCATCTTTCCCAGCCGTACGACGCGGCAGCCCTGGACGGGACGCGGATCGGCCGTGACCGCGGCGAGCACCGTGCCGTTGCGCAGATACTCCGCCGAGTGCTCCTCGTCCTCCTGGTGGACCTGGAACCTGGCGTCGTGGGTCCGGGACAGGTCGAGCATCGCGGGCAGGAACCAGTTGTTGAGCGAGTCCGCATTCACCGCGATCGGAATCCGCTGCGCGTCGACCGTGCCGCGGACGGCCGCGATCGCCTCACGCTCCAGCAGCGCGACCTGGCGGGCCAACCTGAGCAGCGCCGCGCCGGCTGCGGTCGGGCGGGCCGGCTTGCCGCGCATCACCACCACCTGACCGAGGCGGCTCTCCAAGGCCTTGATCCGCTGGCTGACCGCGGACGGCGTCACCTGCAGCCGGCGCGCGGCCGCATCGAAGCTCCCGCCGTCGACCACGGCGACGAACGTCTCGAGTTGCGCGGAGTCGAACTGCATGATGAAGCAATCCTAATGCCACGTCAGAATCTTTAGCTGGTTTGAATCCAGTCGGCTGCTTACCGTCGAAGACATGCCACTCCTTGCCGGGTTCGCCACCGCGCTGTCGCTGATCGTCGCGATCGGCGCGCAGAACGCGTTCGTCCTGCGCCAAGGCCTGCGCCGCGAGCACGTCCTGCCCGTGGTCCTGACCTGTGCGCTCTCCGACGCACTGCTGATCTCGAGCGGCATCCTCGGCCTCGGCGCACTCCTCACCCGCAACGAGATCGCGCTCAGCATCGCGAAGTACGGCGGTGCAGCCTTTCTCTACGCCTACGCGCTCCTGGCCGCCAAGCGCGCGTTCAAACCCGGCTCGATCATCCCCGCGGACCACGCACCTGCGGCGTTGCGCAGCGTCGTAGTCGCCTGCCTCGGCTTCACGTACCTCAACCCGCACGTCTACCTCGACACCGTCGTCCTGCTCGGCTCCCTGGCCAACCAGCAAGGCACCAACACCCGCTGGCTCTACGGCCTCGGCGCCGTCACCGCCAGCTTCACCTGGTTCTTCTCCCTGGGCTTCTTCGCCCGCAAACTCTCCCCCATGTTCGCCCGGCCCCGCGCCTGGCAACTCCTCGACACCACCATCGCCCTCCTGATGACCAGCCTCGCCACCTGGCTACTCCTCGCCTGATCTCCACACCCGCCGAAGTCCCCTAGCACCGGCGAAGATGAGCAGCTCCGGTGGATGCGCACAGCCCAACGGGCAGACCGGTTTGGACAGCCAACGGTGGGGTTGGGCAGGCTACGGTGGGATTGCACAGGCAACGGTGGGGTTGCACAGGCAACGGTGGGGTTGCACAGGCACCGGTGGGATTGCACAGGCAACGGTGGGATTGCACAGGCACCGGCGGGCTTGAACAGGCAATAACAGGTGCACCGGCCCCGTTTCCTGTTCACAGCCGCACAAGGTGACAGTGGTGCGCGACGGCACGGAAGTGCGTTCGTGACCGGCACGGGAAGGGCGCGTGGTGCCGTTCGTCCGGGGAGTCCGGCACGCCGTACCTCGGCAAGCCGCGGGCTTGAACAAGCAACGGCGGGCGCCAACAGGCAATAACAGGTGCACTCCCACCGTCTCCTGTTCACAGCCGCAACAGGTGGTACGCGACGGACACGGAAGGGCGTTCGTGACCGGCACGGGAAGGGCGCGCGTGCCGTTCGTCCGGGGAGTCCGGCACGCCGTACCTCGGCAAGCCGA